>CAZXBZ010000214.1:0-6532 GCA_964639135.1 uncultured Solibacteraceae bacterium
GTTTGAAGCCCGCGCCCGACACCGGCCGGAATTGGCTTCCGTTCGGAGTGTAACACCGCGACGCCGCTGGCGTGAGAAGCTGGAATAAAACAGTCATCTGGGGTGCCTGAGTTTCGTCATGCGAATTGTTCCGCCGCCGTTTTCTTATTTCTTCCTCGCAGTGTTTCTTTCCATACTGGGTCCGCTGACATTCCATTCGCGAGCGCAAAGCGTATCAGCAAGCCTGCAGGGCGTGGTGACGGACGCTTCCGGAGCGAGAGTTCCCACGGCGGCGATCGCGCTCAAGAACCTGGCGAGCGGGGAAAGTTTTGAAACACACGCCGATGGAGAGGGGAATTACCGCTTCCTCCGTGTGCCGCCGGGCGACTATGAACTCTCGGCTAGTGCGCCTCAGTTTGGAGACGCGCGCAAGACGGGGGTGGCGCTCAGGCCCGGAGATGCGCGGCGGGTGGACGTCGCGCTCGTGACAGTGCGGGGAGGCGTCACCACCGTCGAGGTGGTCGCTTCCATCGCGGTGGACGAGAGCACGCAAGTGGGGTCCGGCTATGGCCAGCGCCAGATGCGGGATCTGCCGATGAGCGTCGGCATCCAGGGGCGGAACTTTCGCAATCAGATGTTTCTTACCCCCGCCGTGAACCCCACGACACAGCCTCACCGCCCCTTCGCCGTTGCTGGGGCGCGCACCCGCAACAACAATTACCTGATCGATTCGAACGACTTTAACGAGATTCAGGGAGGGCTGCTGCCGGGACGATTCCCCAGCGAACAGATGATTCCTTCCGAATCGATTGAATCCCTGCGGGTGATTACGCACAACTTCAAGGCCGAATATGGCAGACAAAACGGTTCCGTGGTGAACGCGGTGAGCCGGAGCGGCGGGAATGAGTGGCACGGCGCCGCGTACCATTACCTGCAGCATGACACCTTCTCCGCGCGCAATACCTTCGACGCCGAGAAACTGCCGATCCGTTATAACCAGCCTGGATTTCGCATTGGCGGTCCGCTCCGGCCGAACAAGCTCTTCCTCTTTGGGAACTACGAGGCGGTGATTCGCCGCACGGCTTCACCGCTTACAGTGAAGACGCTAAGCGAGGAGCAGCGGCGGCGCGCCGTGCCGGCCGTGCAGCCGCTTGTGGCGCTGTTTCCCGACGCCAACCTTCCCGGCGGTAACCTGTACCGCGCCGATCTGAACCAGGTCAGCGATACCCACACGTTTCTCATTCGCGCGGATCTTGTGCCGAACGACGCCAACCGTTTTTTTGCCCGCACAAGCTATTTGCGCTCGACGGACGATCGCGGCTTCCTGGCCTCGCGCGCCCGGGCGAACTCCATCAGCGGTCCGCAAGCGCATTCCTTGCACTATGCGTTCGCGCCCTCGGCCAACCTTGTGAATGAAGCGCGGTTCAACTTCACAAGATTCGCGGTGAACGATAAGTTCGGGACAAACCCCTTGCTGGGGGACCCCTCGGTTAACGGAGAGATCGGATTTCTGATTGTCAACGGTTTGACCTCGGCGGGGTTCCCACGCTATCTCGGCCGTATTACCGCGCAGAATAATTTCCAGTGGACGGACGACCTGACGCTCCAGCGTGGCGCTCACACCATCAAGACGGGGCTTGCCGCGCGGCGTATCCAGTTCAACAACGGCACCTGGAACACCCTCTTCCTCGGCCAGCTTCGCTTCAACAACATCGACCAGTTTCTGGCGGGCCGCGCGGCCGCCTACAGCCGTAATATCGGCAACCCCTACATCGGCTTGAGGGGCGAGGAAATTAACGCCTACGCGCAGGACGACTGGCGCATCGGGCGGCGGCTTACCCTAAACCTCGGCCTGCGGTATGAATACAACAGCGTCCCCAGGGAGGTGAACGGTCTCATTTCGGAACGCTTTCGTTTCGAGCCGGACCGCAACAACTGGGCTCCACGAACCGGACTCGCCTGGCGGCTAAGGGAGGACGGAAGCACCGTGCTGCGGGCGGCGTGGGGCATCTACTACAACGTACTTGAGTGGGATTTTATCGGCTTGACTCGCTATAACCCGCCCCTGGTCGACAGCGTCGCGAATAACACTCCGGCTTTCCCGGACCTTCTTAGCGGCGCGACGACACAGATCCCGAGCGGATTGGTGATCCCGGACCGAAATATGCGACAGCCCTATTCCCATCACTATCAGGCGACATTGGAGCAATCCCTGGGCGGCTCTCTCACCACGAGCGTGTCCTATATCGGCACGCTGGGGCTTCGCCTGCCGAGAGCTTCGCAGCCGAACGGCGGAGACGGTCTGGCCCAGGCGCTGCGGCCCGACCCAACCGCCGGCGTGATCACCCGGCTTGAAACGGCGGCTACCTCGAACTACCACGGCCTTGCCGCTTCCGCTACATGGCGAAGCAGCGCCTTGCTGCTGACGGGCAGCTACACGCTGGCGAAATCGATCGATCAGGTGAGCGACATCCCGAACAGCAACCTGCAGCTACCCGCGAACGTTCTGCCTCTGAACCCAGGTGATTGGAAACTGAACCGGGGGCTCGCGGACACCGACATTCGGCAGATCGCCAACTTCAGCTATGTCTGGGATCTGCCGCTATTCGCTCGCCGCCGGTGGCTGGGCGGCTGGCAACTGGCCGGGACGCTTTACGCGCGCGGGGGCGTGCCGGTGACCTTGTACTCGGGAACGGACACGCCACTGGGAGTGAACACAAACCGTATTCTGGACATCCCAGGAACTCTGTCACGGACGGGAGATGGCCGCGCGCCGGTGCAACTCGCGCCCGGGGTATCACGCGCCGAACTGACCCCCGCGCCGGGCAGTTACGGCACGATCGGCCGCAATACGGAGCGCTCCGGAGGCTTCGTGCAGTGGAATTTTGCGCTGCACAAGAGTTTTCAAATTCATGAGCGCCTCCGGGCTTCCCTACGCGCGGAGAGCTTCAATCTTCTCAATCGGGCCAACTATGACGTGCCGGACGCGATCCTCAGCTCACCCACATTCGGATTGGCAACGGCAGCGTTCGACTCCCGGCAAGGCCAATTGGCGTTGCGTTTGGATTTCTGATTTTACGCCACGCGCGGGCCATCGCGCGTTCAAAGCGGCGGCCCGCGCAGTTCGAGGATCCGCCCGTCTCCGTCGATGGTGATTCGAATTTCCAGATGCTCCGCGGGCCAGAGAGCCGGAAAGCGCTCGCCCCACTCGACCAGCAACAGCACCGGCTCCGCGGCGCTCGCTTCCCGCGCCTCCTCGATCCACTCCTCCACGCCAATTGCGCGCGCACCGGGTTCGCTTTCAAGACGGTACAGATCGGCATGCAGCACCCTGGAACGGGCGCGGTACTCGTGCATGATCGTAAATGTGGGGCTGGATACGTCGTCCGCCACCCCGGCGCCGAAGCCTTCGACGATACCTTTCGCGAGAGTAGTCTTCCCGGCGCCCATTTCTCCAATGAGCAGCACCACCGCGCCGGGTCCAAGCAGCGAGGCGAGATCCCGTCCGCGGGCAAGCATCTGACTGGCGCTCTCCGCCCTCCAGGTGAGGCGGCTTGGTGTATCTTGGCGATTCGGCATTTCGATTCAGGGAGCCGCGCAGCTCGCGATGGCTTGAGGGTAATAACGCAGCAGATCGGTGGCCATCAGCGATGCTTCGCCGTAATCGAGCGCGGCCAGTTCTCCCGCGAGGCCGTGGATGTAGACGGCCGCGGCCACCGCGAGCTTGGGCTGGCTGGGATATTGCGCAAGCATGGAGGCAACCGTTCCAGTGAGCACATCGCCGCTCCCGGCGGTAGCCATGGCGGGGGTGCCCGTTGGGTTCACCCAGACCTCGCCCTCCGGGAACGCAATGACGGTTCGCTGCCCCTTCAGAACCACCGTTGCGTTTCGCGCGATCGCCAGTTCCCGCGCGCGCGTTACACGATTTGCCTGGATATCGGCCGAACTGGTGTGCATCAGGCGAGCCATTTCGCCGGGGTGAGGCGTAAGCACCAGCAATCCATCGCCGGGCCACTGGCTTTCGCTTGCCAGAATATTGAGGGCGTCGGCATCGAGCACCAAGGGCACGGGAACCGACCCCATCAGCGAGAGCAGCATCCTCCGGGAACTTTCCACGGCCCCCATGCCGGGCCCGGCGGCGAGTACCGTCTTCCCGCCGATCACTTCCGCGCCGGCCGGTCCATCGAGCGCGCCGGCTTCAATAAACCCGTCGGCGGTTTCGGCAAGGGGCGCCGACATCAACTCCGGCGCGACATGCACCAGACCTTCGATTGCCGAGGCAACGGTTGCCACGGTCGCCAGGCCCGCGCCGGCGCGCAGGGCGGCGAGACCGGCCATCCCCACGGCGCCAGGCTTGGCTCGGGATCCTCCGAGAACCAGCACATGGCCGTAATCCCCTTTATGAGAGCCCCGTTCCCTCGGCTGGGCGAGGAACCGCAGCCAGCCGGGTGTGATCAGAGAGAGATTCAGTTCCGGATCCTCATTCAGGAAAGATACGGGCGTACCGATATCGCCGACCACCACCTCGCCGCAAGCATCCGAGAACGGGGGAATTGCATGGCACACGCGGAGCGCGGTGAATGTCACGCATCCATCCACGCGGCAATACTCGCCGTCGTGGAGGGCGCCATCGCTGCCGATGCCGCTGGGAACGTCGATGGCGATGCGCCGGGCAAGCGGGAAACCACGGTTCCACTCGCGAATGTAATGGAGCGCCGGCTCCCGCGCGGGGCCGTCGAGACCCGTGCCCAGAAGCGCATCCACCAGCAGCGTCGCGGCGTGCATTTCAGGGGTGATTTCGCGGGACACGCGGCCCCCCACGGCTTCGAAAAAGCGCAGATTCTCCGCGGCGTCTCCCTTCAGCGTGTCTCTCTCCGCGGCCAGCACGACATGAAGGGAGACCGGTTTGTACCGTGTGAGCAAGTGCCGCGCCACCACCAGGCCGTCACCACCATTGTTCCCCTTGCCGCAGAAAACGACGATGCGCTCGTCGCTCAGCGGCCGGCCCTTGCGCTCGAAGCGGCCGGCCGGCGCAAGCGCCTTCCGGGCCCCTTGTGACAAAGAAACCGGTGGCGCGTGGGTACCCACGGTATCGAGAGCTTCCACCACGCGGTGCCCGGCGTTCTCCATGAGCAGCAGCCCTGGGAAGCCGGATTCGATGGTTTGCCGGTCGAGCCGCCGGATCTGCGCCGCGGTGAGGATTTTCATGCGGGTACCCTTCTCCTTCTCAAGACTTTTTCACAATCACCAGCGTGATGTCGTCCGATTGTTCCGCGACGCCGGCCCAATCCCGGACGGCGCGTACGATGATGTCCGACAATTCCCGGGCATCCTTCTCGCAATTGGCGAGGAGCAGCGCGTGGAGGCGCGCCTCGCCGTACTCCTCGCCGTACTCATTCTCGGGCTCGGTGATGCCGTCGGTATAAAGCAACAGGATGTCTCCGGTCTCCAGCCGGAGCGCGCTTTCCTCGTAGGTCGCGAACGCGAACGCGCCAACCACGAGTCCATCCACGTTCAATCTGGAAATGGCACCATTGCGCACAAGCAGCGGCGGCGGGTGCCCGGCATTGGTGTATCGCAAGATGCCGTCGCGGTCGTCATAGACGCCGAGAAAGAACGTCGCGAATTTCGAGGGGCTTGTGAACTGGTGGATCTGCTGGTTAAGCCGTGAAACCAGCACGGCCGTCGATAGCTCTTCCCTGGGGCCGGACCACGGCTCCACCGACTCCGGAGGCACGGGGAGATAGGGCCGCAGTTGCGCGCGCATGGTCGATTGGATCGAGGCCATCAGCAACGCGGCCGAGATGCCCTTGCCCGCCACGTCCCCGATGGCGAATACCACGCGGTTATCCGCCAGCCGCAGATAATCGAAATAATCGCCGGAGGCCATTCTGGCGGGCTCGCTGAGCGCTACAAGTTCAATATGCTCGAACTTCGGCGGATCCTTGGGATAGAGGCCGGCCTGCACCTCGCGTGCAATCTCGAGTTCGGATTGCATACGCTCTTTCTCTTTCGAGACGGCCACCAGCGTTTCGAGATTCTCGGTCATACGGTTGAATGAGCGGTTCAGATCCGCCAACTGATCTTCCCCCCGCACCCGCACGCGATGATGGAACTGGCCTCTCATTACATACCGCGTGCCCTCGTAAAGACTCTCCACGGCCTGGGTGATGTTGCGCGAAAGCCTCAAACCCGCCATCAACGAACACGCTTCCACGATCACAAACGCGACACTGATCGTGACGAAGAACATCACGGCGAAATACTGCGTGAAATCGGTAGCGACATCCAGGCGAGGGCTCCTTCTGGAGAGCACGTCCCAAACGGCCGAGGGGCGCGTCTTGAATGCAAGCAACGCCGGATAGGCGGAGCCGGGGGTATCCCACTCGGCCACGCTGAGAGTGGTCTGCCAGTTGACGCCGAAATCGAGCCAATTCAGTTTCGGGAGTGGTTCAAATGCTATTCCGGACCGCTGGTCCGGCTGGTTCGGGCCAAGGCTGTAAAGCTTCGAGGAAGCAGGCGCGGCATTCTCGCCACCGGTTGGGCGAGGCGC
>CAZXBZ010000215.1:0-6505 GCA_964639135.1 uncultured Solibacteraceae bacterium
GGGGCCGGTGTTGGCGGGAGTTTACATATCGTGGCCGTTCTGCGCGCAGAAATGCACTTACTGTAACTTCGCGTCGGACGTGGCGAAGCCGGACGTCCAGGCACGCTACCTCGATGCGCTATGCCGCCACCTGTCGAACCAGCAGTGGCCATTCACACCGGAAACACTCTACTTCGGAGGCGGCACACCCAGCCTGCTGGCGACGGACGATCTGGCTAAGATCCTGCGGGAGATCCCGGGATATCCGTGGCGCGAAGCGACCATCGAGGCGGCGCCCGGATCGCTACGGCGGGAGTCCGTGGCCGGATGGGCGGACCTGGGCATCAACCGGGTAAGCCTCGGCGTACAATCCTTTGCCGAAAAGGAGCTTCGCCAAACCGGGCGGCGTCACACCGCGCAAACCGTGGCCGAGGATTGCCGGCTGCTTCGTTCCGCGGGCATCCCGAATTTCAATATCGACCTCATCGCCGGACTTCCCCACCAGACCGCGCAGAGCTGGGAAGAAAGCCTGCAATGGATTGCACGCCTGGAACCGCCCCACGTAAGCGTCTACATGCTGGAGGTGGACCCCGATAGCCGCCTGGGGCTCGAGATCCTGCGGGGAGGGTCCCGATTCGGGGCATCCACCGTCGCCTCGGACGATGAGATTACCGCGAACTACGGGCGTGCCGTCGATTTTCTAAACTCCTTGGGGATCGGCCGCTACGAGATCTCAAACTTCGCGCGGCAAGGCTTCGAATCTTCGCACAACCTGAAGTATTGGCGCATGGAACCCTACCTCGGCTTTGGCGTGGACGCGCACTCGTTCGATGGCGCGATGCGCTGGGCGAACCCCGCCGCGGTAAACGAATACGTGAATTATGTAGCACAAGGAGCCCCGCGCGAACCGAACGCCGAACCCGTGCGGCCGGCCGAGGAGCGATTCCTCACCGGTTTGCGCCTTGCGGAGGGCCTGCCGCTCACCATCGAAACCCTGCCCGATGACCTCCAGAAGGAACTCCACACCCTCGTGGATCGGGGTATTCTGGACTGGAATGGCACGAATCTGCGGCTCACATCGAGGGGAATTCTTGTTTCGAATGAGGTATTTGAGAAGTTTTTGGGGATCGACGGCATCGAAAAGTAAATTAATCCTATTGACTTGATAGGGATTCGAGAGGATAATCCCTAATAGGAATTAGGTGATTAGATGCAAAGCTCCGTTAAAGGGGAGTACGCGCTGCGCGCTATCTTCGACTTGGCGGGACAACCCCCAGGCACCGCGATCCGCATCGCCGACATTGCAAAACGTCAGGGTATCCCTCAGAAGTTTCTCGAATTGATTCTCGCCGCTCTCAAGCAGGGCGGTTTCGTCGAATCTCGCCGGGGGGCGGATGGCGGGTACATGCTTGCGCGGCCGCCCGAATTGATTTCGGTAGGGGAAGTCCTGCGCTTTCTCGAAGGCGCGAAACGGCGCAAACGAACTCCGCGAACGGCAAGACACGATCCCTTCCATGGCCTATGGGAGCAAGTGGATAGCGCCATTGCCGGCATCCTGGACACCACGAACTTCGCATCCCTGGTGCGAGAGTGGCGGGAGCGCCGCTCTTCGTACGTGCCAGATTGGCAGATTTAGCGCCCGGCCTGGACACCGGGCCGCGCCGCTCAACACCTGAGGCCAAATGGAGGAGAGAACCACATGATTTTTCAAGATAACTCGCTGGCGATCGGACGCACGCCCCTCGTCAAATTGAATCGCGTTACGGAGGGCGCCAAGGCGACGGTGCTCGTGAAAGTCGAGGGACGCAATCCGGCTTTCTCCGTGAAATGCCGGATCGGCGCCGCCATGGTGTGGGATGCCGAGAAGCAGGGAACCCTCACCCCGAAAAAGGAGATTGTGGAAGCCACGAGCGGCAATACAGGGATCGCGCTCTCATTCGTGGCGGCCGCGAGAGGCTACAAGATCAACCTGACCATGCCGGATACCATGTCGCTCGAACGGCGGAAGGTACTCAAGGCTTTCGGCGCGAACCTGGTCCTTACCGAAGGCGCCGGCGGCATGAAAACCGCGATCGCGAAGGCGGAGGAACTCGTCGCCTCGGACCCCAACCGCTATGTGATGATGCGGCAATTCTCCAATCCCGCGAACCCAGACATTCACTTCAAAACCACGGGGGCCGAGATCTGGGACGACACGGAAGGCAAGGTGGACGTCCTTGTAAGCGGCGTCGGAACCGGCGGAACCATCACGGGCGTGGCCCGCTACTTCAAGCAGTTCAAAAACAAGCCGCTGCTTGCCGTGGCCGTCGAGCCGGACAATAGCCCGGTGATCACCCAGAAGCTGGCCGGCCAGGAATTGAAGCCTGGACCCCACAAGATTCAGGGACTGGGCGCTGGATTCATTCCCGATACGCTCGATCTCTCGATCGTGGACCGCGTGGAACTGGCGGGCAACGATGAATCGATCGAAATGGCGCGCCGGCTGGCGAAAGAGGAAGGGATTCTCTCCGGCATCTCCTGCGGCGCCGCGGTGGCGGCGGCGGTCCGCCTGGCGAAACAACCGGAATTCGAAGGAAAGACCATCGTCGCCATTCTGCCCGATTCCGGCGAACGGTATTTGAGCACGGTCCTTTTCGAGGGACTTTTTACTGAATAATTAGGGATATAACAAAAAGGCCGCCTGAGCGGGCGGCCTTTTCTCATTCCGAATTTAGTGACTCCTCACTGAATAACTTCTATATAAATTGAAGACGGGCGACCACAACTCCCGGACTGATGTTCTCTTCGGGGCTACGCGGGCACGAACGCCCACCCTCCCCCGGACCACCTAATCGCCATTGCGGCAGGAACCGTAGTGCATCGAGGCCCCATCCTGGGGGTCGCTCCGATGCGGATGATGACGATGCAGCCCTCAGCCGATAGTCGTGATCGCCCCGCGATCAATGACTAGTTCCGTTTTGTTTCCTCCTTCTATCGTCTTCTAGCCTCTTTTTATCACTACTTCATGAAGATTGCAAGCCTTTTTTCCCATACGTCTCCGTGCGGGAATTGATACCAATCCGGCGAGTTTAACTAACATTATGGCGATATTAGTCAAATAAGCTTCGAATGAGGGAAAAGGCGGCTCGCTCGCCCTCCTCGTAAGGAATGTCACGAGCCGGATCGCCTGGATTCCGGCCCCCGGCGATGCGCACCCTGGCTCCGCGCGGGCTCCACCTGCCGGGGCTCTCGGGGCCGAAAAAGACCACGCAAGGGATACCCAGGGCCGCCGCGAGGTGCGTGACTCCGGAGTCGTTCCCGATATAAAGGGACGCAGCGGCGAGCGCCTTCGCCAAAGCGCCGAGATCCCCGAAACGCCAGGCACCGGCGGCAAGATCCGCGGGAAGCGGGTCTTCCGGGCCGGCGCACCACTGAACGCGAAAGCGATCTCCCCAGCGCGAGAGGATCGCTTCCGCGAGACGCCGGTAAAACGTGAGCGGCCAGTTCTTTAGCGCGCTCCCTGAAAAGGGGTGCAGGACGATCCGCGGCGGCGGTATGGAACTCTGGATCTCTCCCAGCGAGCCCAGCAGAAATTTCCGCCCGCCCTCCCCGCGCCAGGCGGCGGGTTCCGCGTCAAGACCGTGCCAGGAGCGGGTTTGGGCAAAAAACAGATCGCTCACGTGTTCCTCCGGGGAACCGGGCGGAAGAGCATGGAAGAAATGGATCGGTAGCCCCAGCGCGCGCGCCGCGGCGAGGAGTTCTGGCTGGTTCCAGCCGCTCCAACTGAGGATTTCATCAAAGCCGCGAAGAGTCTCGATGACCTCTTCCGCGCCTCGAGCCCCTGGAACGCCCAATAGAGAAAAGCCGGCCGAGGCGAGACTTCGGCGGCGGGGCGCCAGTTCAAGCAGGGGCAAAACCGCGCTGGGAGCC
Organism: uncultured Solibacteraceae bacterium; assembly: GCA_964639135.1. GTDB lineage: Bacteria > Acidobacteriota > Terriglobia > Bryobacterales > Bryobacteraceae > JACTMJ01. Next base: position 3,889 of record CAZXBZ010000215.1, read on the forward strand.
CACAATTCGGTATTGGCTGGGCCGATGGCGGCGAGTACGGGCAGCCAGCAAAGACAATCCCCGATGGCTCCGGGCCGGATACAGAGGCGGCGCATATCGGCGGGACCCCGGCTAGCGAATGTCGTAGCTCAGGCGGATGGGCACGGTGGCCGGCGGCAAGCACTCCGTTTCGGTACACGCCTGGTAATACAGCTTGCCCGTAAGCGAGCCAAAGCCTTGCGGAGCTGAAGCCGGAATCCGAAACTCCTGCTCGATGGTGAACGACCCCTCGAATACGGAGAGCTTCCCTTCGGAGAATGGATACCGCCGCGAGACGGCTTTCGGATAGCGAGGGGCGCCGGGCTCAAGAGCGCCGGCATCCCAGGAGAGCCGCAGCGGCTTCAGGTAGCGGTCGCCGGGGTCGGAACTGGTAACGTGATAGCCTTTGGCCACGGTCACCACCACGGGCGCCGGGACGCTCGCCCCCCGCTTGGCCGTGACCGGTCCCTTGACGGTAACGCCGACGACGGCCGGCTTCGCTCCCGAAAGAGCGCTATTCTGGCCGGCGAGCGGCCACACTGACAGGCACAGCAGCGCCAGCAACACCCGTGGCGGAAGCTCCCTTCGAATCCAATAGCGCACGAATCTCCTCCTCGAACACCGCGCGGCGCACGATGCCCATATGGACCGCGGCCACCTTGCCGTTTCTATCAAGAATATAGGTGGTGGGAAGCGCTTCCACGCCCCCGTAAAGCTGTGCCGCCTCCTCGGTTCCAAGAACGACACGGTAATTCACCTTCATCTCTTCCATGAACGGCTTCACCGCCGTCCAGCCATCCTCATCCATGGAGACACCGACAACGGCAAAGCCCTGATCCTTGAATTCGCGCTCCATCTCGATGAACCAGGGGATCTCGATCCGGCAGGGGCCGCACCACGTCGCCCAAAAATTGAGCAGAACCACCTTCCCGCGTAGGCTGGAAAGGGTCAGCGACTGGCCGTTCGCATCCTCAAGCGCGAAATCCGCGGCATCGTTGCGGGTATGCTCCGCCTTGAGTTTCGCGTCTCCGGAAGGCTGGCCGGTGTTTGTGCAGGCGGTGTAACACACAACCACGGCCGCCAGCGCGGCCGCATTCAGAAATCGACGCATTCTCAAGGCACCCTCCTTTATCTTTGACCGAACCGCGGCGGAAAACGCCCCGCCTATTTGATCATCTCAGGCCGTACATCCTTGATCTCAATGGCGTCGCGCATGGAATCCATCTTCTTCCTGAATTTCTCGTCGTGCAGACGGGTATTGATTTGAGCGGCCACCCCGAGGTATTCCGGCTCCTTCACGGATTCCACCCGGAAGATATAGAAGCCGTTCGGCTGCCGCACCGGGCCGCTTATCCCGCCGGCCTTCAGGCTGAAGACCGCGGCCTTCACTTCGGCGGGGATGTTGTCGGTCTTCTTCAGGGTGGCGAAGTCGCCGTTCTTGGCCGCGCTTGCCTCGTCCTTCGAGTATTGCTTCACCATGGCGACAAAATCGGCGCCGCCGCGAAGCTCCTTCACCAGCTTTTCAGCCAGCGCGAGCGCATCGCTTTCGTTGGGAACCTCGCGCGCTTCACCCGTCTTTGGCGGGGTGTTGTTGAAAGGCAGATAGATGACCTTGGTGGCGGCCTCCACATAATCGCTCTTATGCGCTTCGAAGAAGGCCTCGGCCTCGCCGCTCTCGATCCGCACATCCTGGCTGAGCGCATTCAACCCGGCGGTGGAAAGCAGCATATCCCGCTGGTAGGCGAGCTGCTCCCGGTAAGGAGATTGCTGGTCGAGATGCCGGTCTTCGGCTACCTTGCTCAGGCGTTGCATCAGGCCGAACTGGCGCAAGAAGCTCTCGGGGTCCTTGGTGGCGGCCATGCGGCTCTGGGGCGCCATCGCGGAAAGAAATCCCTGCAACTCTCCATACGTGACCGGCTTGCCATCGACCACGGCGACTACCGCCGCGTTATCCGGCTGCCGTTCGAGTACGGACCCCTGTTCCGCGGCGCTCGCGGCGGCCGGCGCCTGGCCCCAGAGGGCCATACCCAGACAGGGAACTCCAAGAAAAAGAAGGTAAAACGATTTCATCCAGCATCCACACCCAAAACAGAGAGTCTTCACGCGCGGACAGGCCGGCAGACCCCGCGAACCAGCCAATACCCGCCGCTAGGTTCATTATCCTTCAAGCCGCGCGGCCTCCGCGCCAACTGACAGGATAGACGGCGAGACAAGCATTCTGTTTCAGCAAAGCAGTGAAGATCGAAGCGCCCGCCGCCGTTACCCGCCGAACCATGGAGCCCTAACACGATCCGCCGTGTCCGAAGCCTCCCGCTGGAAGATCCGAGGATCAGCCGCTCACATCACCGGACGCGGCTGGACCGGCGCCGAAATCAATACCAAAGTATCCAGTACTAACGTGGAGAGATCATTCTGAATAGCCACCACCCACCCGATCCGCTTAATCATACCAATCCAGATGGATTGAATTAATATCCTATAAACTATTGAAGTAATTTGGCTTTACCTGGCATAGCCCCAAACCAAATGCAGGGAGTTGGCTTATGATGAGACACATCCAAGGGATAGATTGTAAAAAAATAGATATTCCGGTACATGA
>CAZXBZ010000216.1:0-6494 GCA_964639135.1 uncultured Solibacteraceae bacterium
GGCACCCTAAAAATTAGAAGGTACTACAACTGCGTTTCACTTTTTAACTAAGTGTCGTTCTTTTCAGACATTTTTATGCGTTTTCCTGCCCTTGGCCCGAGGTACGATGGTCAGAGATTGCGAGGTCGTAAGATTAGCCGTGCCTGAATCCAATCCGAAGGATGCACCCGATACCGCTCCAGGAGCCGCGGAGCGCTATTGGCGGAGCGCCATGGCGCTGCTGGAGCGTTTACGGGCCAATGAATCTGAAAATATCGAAACCGCGGCCGCCCTCTGCGCGGAACGCATCGCCAGGGGCGGGCTGATCTTCCTGTTTGGCAACGGCCACTCCCGCATGATGTGCGAAGAAATGACGCCGAGGCAGGGTTGCTTTGTGGGTTTTTTCGCCTTCGTGGAGCTTGCTCTTTCGAACCATGCTTCCATCGTGGGTACGAACGGCCTTCGCGCGCCGTTATATCTCGAGAAATACGAGGGCTACGCGGAAGAACTTCTGAAGAGCTTCAAGTTCGGGCCAAACGACGCGTTCCTAGTTATATCGACAAGTGGTATCCGTCCGGTGGTGGTCGAGATGGCGGCGGGAGCGCGGGAGCGCGGCTTGCCCGTCATCGCCATCGTCTCCCGCCGGCATTGCGAGAATTCGCCGCCCGCGCACTCCTCGGGCAGAAAGCTCATCGACGTTGCCGACATCGTCATCGACAACCAATGCCCCGCGGGCGACTGCGTCGTCGGGATCGAGGGACTGGAATGGCGCACCGGGCCGGTATCCACCGTCACGGGCGCCACGATTATCAATATGCTGCGTTGCGCCACCGCGGAAAAGCTGCTCGCGCTCGGGCACAAGCCCATTCTGCTGCCAAGCCATCAATTCGTGGGCAATCAGAGCGCGGCGGAACAGCTTGAAGCGTTCTACGAAGGCTACCGCAAGAGCCTGAAGCACCTCTACGAATAGCCTGGGGCCGGATGCGCCGGGACGCCACCCTGCGGCCTCAAAAAAAGGGGTGGTTGCCCACCCCTTTTTCGTTCGATGTATTTCGACCCGGTTTTGAAGTTAAACGCCCGAGAGGCCGTACTTCAAATACCAGGGCTTCGCGCCGCTGATCGCCGCGTTGACGGCTTCGATGTTCTTGACGCCCTCGGTGGAGAGCCAATCCTCGAGTGCCTTCACCCCCTGCTTGCCGTAAACCGGAATGCCTTCCTTCCAGGTGGCACGCCCGCAAAGGATTCCCGAGTACGGAGCACCGGAATTGGTGGCCATGGTTAGCTGTTCCACGAAGACATCGTTATCCACGCCCGCGCTCAGGTAGATGAACGGCTTCGTGGCGACGTCGGCGGCCCGCTTGAAGTGATCCATCGCCTCGGCCATGGTATAGGCTTTCTCGCCCTTGAATGCCTTGCTGCCCTCGGTGTAAACCGCGTTGATGGGCACTTCCACCTTAAGCACGTCCACCATGTATTGGGGTTTGGTGAACTCTTTCATGCTGCCGAGCACGAGTTCAGGCTTCATCTTCGCGAAGGCGAGGCTTTTTTCGTCGTGCTGTCCGGTGGCGTCGTAGCAAATAAACTCGAGGAAGAATGGAATATCGTGATGCGCGCACTCCGCGCCGACGCGCTCGATGAAGGCGTGCTTGATCTCGTTGATTTCCGCGGTGTCGTTGGGGGTGTAGTAGAGAAGAATCTTTACCGCGTCGCCGCCCATGTCCTTGATGCGCTTCACGCTCACATCCAACAGAAGGTCCGGCAGGCGGCCAGGATGGGTGTTGTCGTATCCGCTCTTCTCATAGGCCAGCAGCAAGCCGCACTGGCTATCGCGCGCCTTGGCCGCTTCCAATCCAAACTCGGGGTCGAGCAGGATGGCGCTCGCGTGGGGGGTGAGCACCTTCGCCACCGCGACCTTGAATTCGGACATCATTTCGTAGGTGACGTCCTTCGGGCTGACGCCCTTCGCCGCGGCAATTGATTTTTGCAGGCTGCCGCGCTGGTCCATGGCCGCGGCAGCGATGACGCCCTTGTCGTCCGAAAGGGCTTTTAAGTATTTGATCTTTCCTTCTGATAGGCTCATGATGAGTTCTTGCGCTCCTGGGGAAGTTGACCCTTTAAGTATAGCAAGCCGGTCCATATATCGGATGCGCCTGTCCCAATCTCCGGCTTGAACCGCCGGGCATCCAGGTTTTCAGAAAGCGAGCGCTATTTTCGGGTAGCGCCGCGCGGCGTGGTAGGCTGATGCTTTGGCGGCCCCATCGCTTGCGCGCAGACTGGCATTCGAGGTCCTCCAACGAGTGGAGCAGGGCGGCTATGCCTCGGATTTGCTCCGCCATGGGGCGGGGAAGCTTTCGCCCGCGGACGCATCGCTCGCGCATGAGATCGTGTTCGGCGTCTTGAGACGCCGCCCGCAACTCGATTTTCTCTTGCAGCGGCACCTCTCAAAGCCTCTCGCGAAACTGGATCTCGAAGTTCTGACCGTGCTCCGAGCCGGAGCTTACCAGTTGCTCTATCTGGAGCGGATCCCGGCTCACGCCGCCGTTTCCGAAAGTGTTCTGCTCACACGCGCCGCGCGCAAGGCGTCGGCCTCCGGTCTCGTGAACGCCGTCCTGCGGAAGGTCGCGGCCTCGGGTCTTCCGGACGATTGGCCAGACCGGGCTACCGCGCTCTCCATGCCCGAATGGATCCTGCGGCGCTGGGAATCCGCGTTTGGCGCCACGGGGGCCGCGCGGATTGCGGAGGCCTTTCTGCACAAGCCGGATGTTTATACGCGGCTCCCCAGGGGGAAGCCGCCCTCCGATTATCCCGCCCTTGAGTTTGTTGAAACGGAGGTTCCCGGTTGTCTCAGGGTCCTGAAGGGGAATCCGCAATCCGCCGGATTGCGGCGGACCGATAGCGGTTCGCAATGGGTGGCCACACGGCTCGATGTTCAGCCGGGTGACGAGGTGCTCGATTTGTGCGCGGCGCCTGGAAACAAGACCGCCATCCTGGCGGAGACCGGACGCGTCGTTGCCGCGTGTGACGCCAGTTTTCAACGGCTTGCGGCGATGAAGCACGAGGCCTGGCCCAAAGTGCGCCTCGATGCCGCAAGACCCCTTCCCTTTGGCCGGACCTTTCGCCGCATTCTGCTGGACGCGCCGTGCTCCGGCACGGGCACGCTCGGCCGTAACCCGGAGATCCGCTGGCGCATCACTCCGGAGAAGCTCCGTGAATTCCCGCCTCCGCAGAGCGCGATGCTACGGAATGCCCTGGATGCGCTTGCGCCCGGCGGTGTGCTCGTCTACGCGACCTGTTCGCTGGAAATCGAAGAAAATGAGAACATTGTGCGAAATCTATGTCATGATTATGAGGTCGAGACGGCCCGGCGGACGCCGGGGGTGTCGGCGGGCGACGGGTTTTTTGCCGCGGTGATCCGGAAGCCTTCCGGAGTGGTTTCGCCGCGGCGGCGGGGATCGATTTCTAACGGGGAATGACGGATGGCTCTGGTGTTGCCCTCAATCCTCTCGGCGGATTTCGCGAGGCTGGGTGAGGAGATCGAACGTATGGAATCGAATGGAGCCAAGATGCTCCATCTCGATGTCATGGACGGCCACTTTGTGCCCAATCTCACGATCGGCCCTCCGGTTGTTGCCTCCATCCGTAAGGTCACGCGCCTCACGCTTGATGTCCATCTGATGATTACAAACCCCGGCGATCATCTGCTTTCATTCATCGAAGCCGGCGCGGACCAGATTTCCGTGCATCAGGAAGTCACGCCGCATCTGGACCGCACCGTGCGTGCCATCCAGAGCGAGGGGGCGCGGGCGGGAGTGGTGATCAACCCGGCGACGCCCGTCTCGGCGCTTGAGGAAATCGTGGAGATCGCGGATTATGTGCTCGTGATGAGCGTGAATCCGGGGTTCGGCGGGCAGCGCTTTATCCCGCGCAGTCTCGAAAAGATTCGCGTGCTCCATGAGTGGCGCGCGCGGCGCGCGCTGGGATTTCAGATCGAAGTGGACGGCGGAGTTTCCACGGAAAATGCCGCCGCGCTGGTGACCGCCGGCAGCGACTGGCTGGTGGCCGGCTCCGCCATTTTTCACGCTCCGGACCCCGGGGCGAGTTTTGCCGCGATGCAGCGCGAAGCGGAACAGGCGGCGCTGACTCGGGTTTAGTTTAATGAAGGTATGGGCGGGCCCGCCCGGAATCGACTTGAGCCCCGGTTCGGCCGGCGGCTTGAGTATGTGATTGTAGAGAGCAGGAAGAAAGACGGCAGGTAGAGATACGCATGGTTCCCTTGAAAGTGATTCGTTCGAAAGCCGCTGGCCTGACGCCGGAGAGCGCGCCGCCGGCTCATCAACTCCCGCGGTTTGGCATCCTTGCATTGCTCGGTTTGCTCGCCCTTGCTCTCCTCGCCACCGGCTGTGGCCGCAAGAAATACGACAACCCGATCACGAAAGATACGCTTCAACCCGATAAGGTACTCTTCGACAAGGCAGTTTCCGACATGGAGAAAGGCCGTTACGAAGTTGCCCGGATCACGCTGAACACGCTCATCAATACCTACGATTCGAGCGAATATCTCGCAAAGGCGAAGCTGGCGATTGCCGATTCCTGGTTTCGCGAGGGAAGCACCAGCGCCCTTGCTCAGGCGGAAGTGGAATACAAGGACTTTATCCTCTTCTATCCGACCATGGAGGAATCCGCCGAGGCCCAGGAAAAGGTTTGCATGATCCATTACAACCAGATGGAGAAGCCGGACCGGGATACCGTGCATGCCTACCGGGCGGAAATGGAGTGCCGGGAAGTGCTCACCCGCTTCCCGAACAGCCGTTTTGCCCCGCGCGCGGAGCAATTGCTGCGGAACATTCAGGAAGTGCAGGCGCAGCACGAATACAGTGTCGCGGATACCTATACGCGGAAAGGCAATTTCAACGCCGCCGCGAACCGGTTGCAGGGCCTGACGGACCATTTCCCGCTGTTTAGCTCCGCGGACGATGCGTTGTGGCAGCTCGCCGACGCGTACGCCAAGATGGGAGATCGTTTCGAGGAGCGAACCGCCGCGGCGCTCAGCCGCATTGTCAAGGATTATCCGCTGAGCCAGTGGGTGGACCCCGCCAAGCAGCGGCTCGTGGCGATGAGCCGCCCGGTCCCGGAAGCGGACCCGACCGCCTTGGCGCGGATGAAGTACGAACAGGAGAATTCCTGGACGCCTGGAACTTGGGATAAAGTATGGGGCGTGTTCAAGGGCAGCCCCGAAGTGCGCATGGCCGCGAAAAGCGGCACCCCCGCGGCGGATGTGTTCCAGCCCGCGCTGCCACTGAGCGTGTCGGCTTCCGGTGGCGCGGCTGGCGCTGGAGCCGCTGCTGGAGCCGCGCCAGGAGCGGTTTCAGCCGATGTGACGGTATCCACGGTGGGAGATTCGAGCGCGCTCGATACACAACCGGATGCCCGCCTGAGCCGGCAAGGCCAGGAAGAGCAGCCGCAGCCGGGCCAGCCAGCCGCGCCGCCACGGCAGGAGGAATAAGGGCCCGTGACAACCTCCGGACGAGTACTATTAGCCGATGACAGCCCTCACGCTCAACGGATGGGTGAGCGGATCCTGCGCGAAGAAGGCTTTGAGGTAGTGACCGTCACCGATGGCGAGACCGCCATCATCCGGCTCAAGGACGTTGATCCCGACATTGTCATTGTCGATGCATTTTTGCCGCAGGTTTCCGGCTACGATCTTTGCGGCTTCATCAAGAAACAACCTCAGCATTCCCATGTCCGGGTCTTGCTCACTTCCACGGCGCTCGAACGAGTGGATGAAGACCAGGCCTACAAGGCGGGTGCGGATGGCCAGCTAAAGAAACCCTTCGAGGCATCGGTGATGCTTAAATCTCTCAAAGATCTGATTGGCGGTTCCGACAAGAAGAAACGAGCCGGCACAACCTCGCTCGATCTCTCTTACTCGGAAGACCAAGCCCCGGCGGAATCGGAAGACACATCCTCCGCCGCCGCGGAGGATGCCGCGGGCGAAAAGCCGGTATCCGCGCTGCAGGCATGGCTTCAGCAGCACGATACGGCGGCCTACGGCGGCGACCCCGAAGCGGAAGATCCGATTGCCGGGGAAGAGCCGGCGTCCGCTCCTCCCGCCACTACGGCTACCATCGAGGCCCTGGAGAGCGTGGATACCTCCGGTGTGGAGCTGAGCAACCCGCAACTGATCCGGCGGGTCGAGGAAGAGCCGGAAGATCTGAGCCTGCGGAACAATCCCGTCGCCCGGTTGCGCTATGCCCCTCAACCCTCGGGGCCGGACTTACGGGTGGCTTCGAAGCCGGCCGAGCCTGGCGTCGATCTGGCGAAGCCCGGCGCTCGCGGCCTTCGTATCGAACCCGCGTCCGCCGAACCCGTGGCCGCCGAAGCGGCGCGCCCGCCGCGGAAATCACTTCTGGAACAGTTGGAAGAGTTTGAGAAGGCCGCCTCGGAAAGCGGGGAAGAGGTCCGCATTGACACGCCGTTCGCGGAGCCGCCCGCCGCTCCGGCGGAAGATGCGG
>CAZXBZ010000217.1:0-6489 GCA_964639135.1 uncultured Solibacteraceae bacterium
AACACCGGCGGCCTCCCGCTTCTTTGTCCGCTTCTCCAGCGGCTACTTTCTCGTGAGCGGCCGCGCCTTCTTCCCCGTTGTAAAGGTTGCTTCGGCCATGGAGCCTTCCACCACCTCCGCCTGTTCCTGCAGATGGCGCTGATGGGAGCCGGTCGCGGGGCTGGCGCTTGGTCTGCGGCCCACGTAGTGTACGCTGCGCCCGCTCTCGGCCAGCATCGGGTCCAGACGCTCCCGCATGAAGCCCCAGGCGCCCATGTTACGCGGCTCTTCCTGCACCCACACCACCTCGGCGGTCAGCGGGAAGCGATGGATGAGGTCCCGGATCTGGGCCGCGGGATATGGATAGATCTGCTCCACGCGCAGGATGGCTACGTTCTCAAGGCCCTGCTCCTTCCGGTAAGTGATGAGTTCGTAATAGATTTTGCCGCTGCACAGAAGGATACGGCGCACATCCTCGGCCTGAATCGGCTCCGTCTCGCCAATGGTTTCACGGAAAGACCCGCCGGTCAGTTCGTCCAGGCTGGAGACCGCCAGGTGATGCCGGAGCAGGCTCTTGGGCGTAAAGATAACCAGCGGCTTCTGCATCGCACCGCCCTCCTTGCCGCCGTACATCTGCCGCCGCAGCACATGGAAGTACTGAGCCGGCGTGCTGCAATTCACAGCCTGGATATTGTCCTCGGCGCAAAGAATCAGGAAGCGTTCGATGCGCGCGCTCGAGTGCTCTGGACCCTGGCCCTCATAGCCGTGAGGCAGCAGCATTACCAGACTGCTCGGCTGGTTCCATTTCTGCATCGAGCAGGTGATGAACTGGTCGATCATGATCTGGCCGCCGTTAAAGAAGTCGCCGAACTGCGCTTCCCAGAGCACGAGCGTGAGCGGGTCTCCAATGCTATAGCCGAACTCGTAGCCCAGTACGGCGTATTCGCTGAGCGAGCTGTCCCATACCTGGAACGGCGCCTGGCTGGGCGAGAGATGCTGCAGGGGGGTGTATTCCTGGTTCGTCTCCGCGTCGACGAGGATCAAATGGCGCTGGCTGAAGGTGCCCCGGCCGGAGTCCTGGCCGCTCAGGCGAACCGGCGTTCCCTCGGCCACGAGAGTGCCAAAGGCAATTGCCTCGGCCGTCGCCCAGTCAATGGGGAAATGGGGCTCGAAAATCTCTTCCCGGCGGAAAATAAACTTGCGCAGCTTGGGGTGAAGATGGAATGTCTCGGGCAGCCGGGTCATCCCCCGCACCACGGTCTCGATGACGGAGCGGTCCACCGCGGTGCGCGGGGCCTCCTGTTTCTCCTCGACCGTGGCGGCCAGGCTGTCGGCGCTCATGGGGACACTGCTCTTTTGCTGCGCCGCGTCAAAAGCTTCCTCGAGATGACGCACGTGCCGGGCGCGGATCTGCTGCACCTGCTCGGTGGTAGTGAGCTTGTCCCGCGTGAGGAGTTCGCCGTAGAGCGTGGCGACACCGGGGTGGCTCTTGATTTTCCGGTAAAGCTCCGGCTGCGTATAGCTCGGGTCATCCCCTTCGTTGTGTCCGTGGCGGCGGTAACAGAACATGTCGATGACGACGTCTTTCTTGAACCGCTGGCGGTAGGCAAACGCGATATTCAGAACACGCAGCGCCGCGTCCGGGTCGTCGCCGTTCACATGGAAAATCGGCGCCTGCACCATCCGCGCCACGTCGGTGGAGTAGGGCGTTGAGCGTGCTTCATCCGGGTTTGTCGTAAAACCGATCTGGTTATTGATAATCAGATGGATGGTGCCGCCGGTTGTGTACCCGGGCAACTGGGAAAGGTTGAGCGTCTCCGCCACCACGCCCTGGCCGGCAAAAGCGGCGTCGCCGTGGATAAGCACCGGAATCACCCGTTCGCGCTCGGTGTCCTTGAGCCGCTCCTGTTTCGGACGGACGATACCCTCGACAACCGGGCTTACGGCTTCGAGGTGAGAGGGGTTCGGCGCCACCGAGAGGACAATTTCCTTGCCGTCCGCGCCGTAGCGGGTGCCCGAAGCGCCCAGGTGATACTTCACGTCTCCCGAGCCCTGCATCGAGGTCGGGTCCGGATCTCCTTCAAACGCGCTGAAAATACGGACAAGCGGCTTGCCGACGATATTCGCGAGCACATTCAAGCGTCCGCGATGCGCCATCCCGATCACAATTTCATGCACGCCATCCGCCGCGGCAATGTCGATGAAGTGTCCGAGGATGGCAATCGCCGTCTCCGCGCCCTCGAGCGAAAAGCGTTTCTGGCCGACAAAGCGTTTATGGAGGAAGTGCTCGAACTCCTCGGCCTGGATGAGGCGGTCCAGCGTCCAGAGGCGGGTATTTGGTTCGATGGGGGCATGAGCCGAATCCGGTTCCAGGTGCTGCTGCAACCAGTCCTTCTGTTCGGGATGCTGGATGTTCATGTACTCGCAGCCGATGCGTCCGCAGTAGGCGCGCATCAGCATCTCGAGGATCTCGCGCAGGGTTCGCATGATCGGCTGGCTCTTGCCGTCCGTGTGGCCCAGAGTTCCGGTGAGGAACTGCCGGTCAAGATCCCAGATCGTCAACCCATAGGTGGAAGGCTCGAGTTCGGCGTGGTGCGGCGGGGCGTCTCCGAGCGGGTCCAGGTCCGCGATCAGGTGGCCGCGAACCCGGTACGCATTGATTAGTTGGAGAACAGCCGCCTGCTTGACGATATCCGAATCCCAGCCGCCGGCGCCCTGCAGCGGGGAGGCGACGGATTGCCGGTCCCGCGCCCAGTGAACCGGGTTGGTCACCACGCCCAGATCGCGGAAAATATCGTCGTAAAAATCGTGGTTACCCTGCAGAAATTCGTGGATCAGGCCCAGAAACATCCCGGACTCGGCTCCCTGAATGATCCGGTGGTCGTAGGTGGAGGTCATCGTCATCACCTTGCTCAGGCCGAGTTGGGAGATGACCTCGGGGGAGGCGCCCTGCCATTCCGGAGGATAGTTAATCGCGCCGGTCGCGATGATGGCGCCCTGATGCGGCATCAATCTCGGGATCGAGCCGATGGTGCCGACGGTGCCGGGGTTAGTAAGGGAAATGGTGGTGTTCGCGAAGTCGTCGACGGTCAGCTTGCCGGAGCGGCTGCGCTGGACGATATCGGCGAACGCCCGCAAATACCCGGCAAAATCCATCTCGCCGGCATTCTTGATGTTGGGCACCAGAAGCGAATGTTTGCCGTCCTTGCCCTCCACGTCCACGGCGATCCCGAAGTTGATCTGCTTGCGCACCACGCGGTGAGGCACGCCATCGACCACCGCGTAGGCGTCGTTGAGAGCGGGAGTCTTCTTGAGCGCCTGCACAATAGCCCAGGAAATCAGGTGCGTGTAGGAGACCTTGCCCAGGCCGTAACGGAGCTGATGCTGATTGATGAAGTAGCGGTTCTCATCGATCACCTTCACCGGTACGGCGCGCTGTGAGGTGGCGGTGGGCACGGTGAGGCTGAGATCCATATTGAGTGCAATCCTGCCGGCGACCCCGCGCAAAGCCTCCGTTTCCTCGTTGGTCACGGGCTTATACGCCGGAGCGGGAGGGGCTCCCGCGGCCGGCGGCTCAGCCGTTTTCGCGGCGGCTTGAGACGTCGAATGCCCGTTCGTGGGGGGAGCGGCCAGGGATGCGGCGCCGTCCTCGCGGGCGGACACGCCACCGTCATGAGTTCCGGCGTAATCTGGATCGCGAAAGACCCGGGCCCAGGCATCGTCGACGGGCGTCTGGCCGTTGACGAACTGACTATACATTTCCTCTTCCAGCCAGCTGTTCAGGCCAGAGGATTCTTCTGCTTGATTCGGCATGTGGTCTTTACCGTCCGGGGTGGGAAGTACTTACCTTATATCCTATCGTTTTCCGTGCGGTATGACTCCACAAGCATCCGTTCGGGGTGCGCGACATAAATGTTGGGTATGCTGGCTTTCTCTTTTTTGGGGCACATGTCCTGACGTAGTGATACGTTAGGAGAGGAGGTGCCGGTATGTCTTTGTCCTCGTTGGAACAGCAGCGTTCTCGGGTGCTGAACGAGATTCTCGGTCTGGGGGATTTCCGGAGCGGCTCGATCACCGCGGTTCGCGCTCATTGCGGGAAGCCCAACTGCCGCTGTCATCAGCCCGGACACCCGGGCCATGGTCCAAACTACCGCCTGACGCGCAAGTCCAACGGCAAGACGGTGACGGAGACTTTTCCCTCGCCGATGGCGCTGCGCAAGGCGCAACGCGAGGTGGAGGCGTTTCACCGTTTCCGCCAGCTCGGCCAGGAGCTTCTCGAGATCAACGAGCAGATCTGCCGGCTACGGCCGGTGGAGGATACCCTCACGGAGGAGGAAAAAAAACGGCGGAAATCCTCCGCCAGGAAGTCGCGCGCGAAGTAGACGCGCTGCTCCGGACCGTCTTCGCCGGGGCGCGCAAGGAAGGCCGCTTTGACCTCGAGGCCGTCGAGATGGCGGTCCGCGCGGCCATGCATCGGGCCGGCGCGGCGCTCGTCGAAGGGCTGCTGGCCATGCGGGAATCGCCCTCGCCCAGCCTTCCGTGCGCCTGCGGCAAGCGGGCGCGCTTCCACGGCCGGCGCCCGAGGAAGCTGCACACCGCGCTCGGCGAAGTCTCCTTTGAGCGCGCCTACTACCATTGCCCGGATTGCGGCCGCGGCCAGTCCCCGCGCGACGCGGAACTGGATGTCGCCGGCACGGACTTCTCCCCCGGCGTGCGGCGCATGATGGCCGCCGTGGGCAGCGAGACCAGCTTTGAGCGCGGCAGCGAACAGCTCGAACTGCTGGCCGGCGTCGCGGTCGGAGCCAAGGCCGTCGAACGCCACGCCGAGGCCATCGGCGGCGCGATCGCGGAGAGGGAACGCGAGGAAATCCGGCGCGCCAAGCAGCTCGAACTGCCTGAAATATGTTCTCCGGCCGCCGAGATCCTCTACATCGAGATGGACGGCACCGGCGTTCCCGTCGCGCGGCGCGAAACCGCCGGCCGCAAGGGAAAAACCGAGGGCGAAACGGCCCGCACGCGCGAGGCCAAGCTGGGCTGCGTGTTCACGCAATCGGGCGTCGACCGAAAGGGCCGCCCGCGGCGCGACGAGAACTCCACCAGCTACGCCGCCGCCATCGAAAGCGCCGAAGACTTCGGGGCGCGCCTCTACACGGAAGCCTGGCGGCGGGGCTGGGACCGCGCCAAACGCAAGGTGGTCCTGGGAGACGGCGCGGTGTGGATCTGGAATCTCGCCCGCGAGCACTTCCCCGGCGCCATCCAGATCGTCGATCTCTTCCACGCCCGCCAGCACCTCTGGGATCTGGCGCGCAGCCTGCATCCCAACGAGGAGGTCCGGCGCAAGCAAGCGGCCGGATGCTGGCTGGCGATGCTCGACGAGGGGCGTATCGAGACTCTGGCCGTCCAGTTGCGCGCCCTGCCGGCCGATACGGAGGCACTTCGCGAGCGCGCCGCCACCGAGGCCGACTACTTCGAGCGCAACGCCGAGAGGATGTGTTATCCGCGCTTCCGCAAGCAGGGCTTGTTTGTGGGTTCCGGCGTGGTGGAGGCCGGCTGCCGGACGGTGATCGCGGCAAGACTCAAACGCTCCGGCATGTTCTGGAGCGTAAACGGAGCCAACGCCATCCTCGCCCTCCGCTGCTGCCGCCTCAACCAAAGGTTCGAGGACTTCTGGGCTTCCCGAGGCAAAGCCGCTTGATTACCAATTTCTATGTCGCGCACCCATCCGTTCGCCGGATTTTCCGAGGTCTGGACTCCCGAAAAACAGATTCGCCGGCGCGACCCCGGAACAGCGGTAAAACATGGGAACAAACCGCGGCAACGGGAGGCAGCGTAATCCTCAAGATATGGATATTTCCGCGCCGCGCGCGCTCACCGTGCCCGTGTCCTCCTACAATTTGATGAAGATTTTTCGCCAGTAGAGGATCGCCATGACGGCCAGCCAGAACAGATCGTAAATTACGGCAAAGGCCAGAGATCCATTCATCGGCCCGAGGGAACTCATGAGCAGGTTGCCTCCCGCTTCCCACCAGCCGGCCGCCTGCATGGCCTTCATTCCGAGTTGCGAGAAAACCCAGACGGCAATCGAATTGCGGCCGTAGATCAGGCACGGCAGGATCCACCACGTGGATTGGCGGACGTCCACAATGTAGTAGCAGCTTGCCAGGGACAGCAGAGAAATCCCGCCCATGAACAGAACGAGGGAGCTGGTCCACATATTCTGGCTGATGGGGAACCAAAGACTCCACACCGCGCCGGCCACCATGCAGACGGATCCGTGGAAGTAGAGCTTCGCCAGCTTCTCATACGCGGGTTTTTCGGTGCGCAGCCACACGCCGGCCAGCAACCCCATGAGCATGGTCACCAGCGCGGGAAAACTTCCCAATAGCGTCTTCCCTTCCCAATCCCCGTGCTGGAGCCGGCCCGGCATTACCAGCCGGTCCACATAATTACCCCAAATACCGGCCGGTTCCAGAACCCCGGCGCCGTAACCGGGCACGGGCACAAAGCACA
>CAZXBZ010000218.1:0-6488 GCA_964639135.1 uncultured Solibacteraceae bacterium
CTGGGTTGAGGTTCTTGCCTACGACTGGGGCGGCACGCGCGCGAGAGTTTCCGAACAGGGGGCCGGCGCGCAGGGGCGTCTCACCTACCAGAACCTGGTGATCCGGAAGCGCGTCGACACGGCGACCCCGCTGCTTTTCAAAGCGATCGATTTTAACGAAAAGTGCGAAGTGACCCTCCAGCTTCGAAAGACCGGTACAGGGGGGAAGCCGGAAAATTACATGAAAATCACTTTGCGCGGAGCTTTTATTACCGAGATCAAGCAGGGCAACCTCTCCCTTGGCGGCGAGGTTCCCGAGGAAAATATCTCCTTCAGCTATCAGGAAATCGAGATTAACTACGACGCGCAGGATAAGGTTTCGGGCATCACGCGAGGCGGTATTTTGCATCAATCCCGTATGTATCAGAGCGGGTGATACGCTGGCGTTACCGCGAATGACGGGCATGCACGGCGGGCGGATGGCGGCCTCCGGATTCGATGGATAAATCCTAGGAAAAACTCATGAGACAAGCGAGCGACCTGCTGAAGGCAGGCAAATTGGCCGAGGCCATCCAGGCGGTGATCGCCTTTATCCGGGAGCATCCCACCGACGACAAGGCCCGGACGTTCCTCTTTGAAATGCTCTGCTTTACCGGCGAGTATGATCGCGCGGAAAAGCATCTCGATGCTTTGATCGAGAACAAGACGGAAACCATTCACGGAGCGATCCTCTACAAGGCGGCGATCCACGCTCAGAAGACACGCGATTCCTTTTTCGCCAACAAGGAGCATAAAAACTCCTCCGCCGAGACGGCGCCCCCGGTTTCAGCCGAGATCAACGGCAAGCCATACGCCTCGCTCAGCGACGCCGACCCTCGCGTTGGCGCGCGCCTTGAAGTGTATGCCGGCGGCAGCTATATGTGGATCCCCTTCCAGCACATCGAGCGCATCGAGACTGAAAAGCCGCGGCGTCTGCGCGAACTGCTCTGGCTTCCCGCGCGCCTGGTGACCGGCCCCAGCTTCCAGGAGACCGACCTCGGCGACGTACTGCTGCCGGTGCTTACGCCGGAGGCGACCGGCGATGAGAGCGAACTCGTGAAACTCGGCCGCGAGACCTATTTCGGCATTGACGAGGATGGCAACGAGATTCCGGTGGGACAAAAATTGTTGCTTGCCGACGGGGAAGAGATTCCGTTGCTGGATGTCCGCGAGATCGTCTTTCGAGCGGCGCCAAGCGAGTCTCCGGCCTAGCCCCGGGTAGTTACGGCCATGCCGCTCAAGGGAAATCTACTCGAACCGATCTCCGCGGAACGTCCTTGTGGGGAATCGATCCGCGCGAACCCCGTCTACGATCAGTTGAAGGAAGCCCGCCGCGAGGAAGACGATCTCAGCCAGGGGGAGTGGAAGCACGAACGAAAGGTCGCCGATTTCGGGCAGGTGCTGAAGCTCGGGCAGAAGGTGCTTGCCGAACAGAGCAAGGATCTTGAGGTCGCCACCTGGCTGGTGGAGGCGCTGCTTAACCGCGAAGGCTTCGCGGGTCTGGCGGAGGGGCTCGAACTCGTTACCGGATTGCTGGAGACCTTCTGGGATAAGCTCTATCCCCGCTTCGACGAAGAGGAGTTCGACTCGATCGATCTGGCCTCGAAGCTCGATTTTATCGGCAATAAACTGAACACCGCCATCAAGCTGCAGCCGGTGACGGCCAGCGGAATCTCCTGGTTCGATTACGATCTCGCGAAAAAGATCCCCACCAAGGATGAAGCCTATAACAGCGACGACAAGGCGAAGGCGCGTTCCGAGGCCGAACGCGATAAGAAATTACTGCCCGAAGACTTCGAGCGCGAATTTGAGGCCTCGCCGAAATCCTTTTACGCGGACAGCTTCAAAACCCTTGAAACAGTATTCGCCGCGCTCGACAGGTTGGACCAGGTGTGCGAGCAGCGCTTCGACGACCTGGACCCGGACGACCGCCCGAGCTTCTACCTGCTGAAACAGAATCTCGAGGAGTTCAACCAGACTATTCGCATCTTCCTCGTTCGCAAGCGCGAGATAGAGCCGGACCCCGAGGAAGAGCCGGAGCCGGTGGAGGAAGAGGAGCCGGCCGGAGAAGAGCAGGAAGCCGCCGAAGAAGCTGCCGCCGCGATGGAGGACGCCGCCGAGGCGGCCGAGGACGAGAAGCCCGCGAAGAAAAAAAAGGCGGCGGGCGCGCTCACCGCCGAGCCCGCGGATGAAGCGGATGCCTTCGGCCGCGTGACGGCTTCCGCGAGATATTTACGTGCGCTGAACCCCGCCGACCCGGTTCCGTACTTGTTACTGCGGGCTCTGCGCTGGGGGGAGTTGCGCCGCAACGGTAACGGCTATCTCGATGTCCGCCAGTTCGAACCGCCGCAAACCGAGGTTCGCCAGCAACTCAAGGTGGCGGCGCTCGATGGGGATTGGGATACCGTGCTGCGGACGGCCGAGGCCGCGGCGGGCGACCCCTGCGGCCGGGGATGGATCGATGTGCAGCGCTATGCCATCACCGCGCTCCAGAACCTCGGCCAGAACGCGCCCGCCGAGGCGCTGGTTTCGCTGCTGCGCGGAATCGTCACGGATTTTCCGGACATTATCACGCAGACCATGATGGATGACACGCCCACGGCGAATCCTGAAACTCAGGCGTGGCTAGACGTGCTCTTTCCCCCGCCCCCTCCGCCATCCGAGCCGGAGCCGGAGCCGGAGCCGGAACCGGTCTACCAAGCGCCTCTCGCCGCCGATACCGGAGAAGAGATCGCGCCCGGCGAGCCGGATCTGTTCGAACAGGCCCAGGAAATGGCCGCCCGCGGGAATGTTGCCGGAGCCATCACGCTGCTTTCGAGCACGATCGCCACGGAGCGCTCCGGCCGCGGACGTTTTCTTCGCCGCGTGCAGTTGGCGCAAATCTGCCTCGGCGTGGGGCGGCCCGGCATGGCGCGGAATATTCTCGATGAAGTGGTGAAGGAAGTGGAGAGCCGCAAGCTTGAGGAGTGGGAGAGTTCCGAGACGCTCGCGCAGCCCCTCGCGCTCTATTTTCAGGCGCTTGGAGACTCCGAGGAAGATCAGCAGCGGAAGCGTGAACTCTATGCGCGGATCTGCCGCCTCGATCCTTCGCAGGCTCTGGCCTTTTCGCCGCTGGAGTGAGCCGTGCACTTCGATACCGGCCCAGGACGGATTTTGCGTGGCGTGTAGAATGAGTTTCAAACGGCTATCCGTTTGGCCGCGGGAGGTGGTGCCCTCATGAGCCCGATGGAGAGGCCGTCTGGGAAGCGGAGTCGATGTCCAGATACCGGCCGGAAGAAACAGTAACGCCGTCGTTGCTTGACCGCCTGATTGATAACAACCGGGACGAGCGCGCGGATCCGCCGATTACCCGGCTCGAATCCGTGCGCCGTCTGAAGACCTCGCTCAAACGGGATATGGAATGGCTGCTGAATACCCGGCACTGCCCCGTCATGAATGAAATGGAGGACGATCCGGGGGAATTGAAGCGGAGCCTGCTGAACTATGGCCTACCGGATATCAGTTCGATGAGCGTCCAATCCGGAAAGGACCACAACCGTATCCTTCGCCAGATGGAGGAAGCCGTCGAATTGTTCGAGCCGCGCTTGCGCAATGCGCGGGTGACGCTGAACCCCGTTTCCAAGGGGTCCCGGACGCTGCGCTTTGGCATCGAAGCGCTGCTCATGATGGACCCCGCGCCCGAACAGGTCCGGTTCGATACGCTGCTTGAGCTTACGAGTGGCGATATCGAAGTGAGGGGCGACGGCGGTGCGTGACGACCTCCTGCTCTACTACGAGCGCGAGCTGACTTACATGCGCCAGATGGGCGCGGAGTTCGCGGAAAAGTATCCGAAGATCGCCTCTCGGCTGCTGCTCGAACCCGATCGCTGCGAAGATCCGCACGTGGAGCGCCTTCTTGAAGGGTTTGCGTTCCTGGCCGCCCGTATCCACCTGAAGGTAGACGACGAATTCCCCGAGATCACCCAGGGCCTGCTGAACACGCTCTACCCGCACTACGTCCGGCCCATTCCCTGCATGACCGTTGTGGAGATGTCCGTCGATCCCGAGCAGGGCAAGCAATCGGCGGGTATGACGATTCCCCGCGATACGCTGCTTTATTCACGCCGCGTGAACAACATGGCGTGCAAGTTCCAGACCTGCTACGATACGACGCTTTGGCCGGTCACCCTGAAATCCGCGGAATGGAAAACGCCCGACCGGCTCTCTCCGGTCATCAAGAATCCGGACTGCGCGGCCGTCTTCAGCCTGCAATTCCAGTTGCTTCCCGATGTGCGGATGGAGCAACTCAACTTGGATTCACTGCGCTTCTATCTGCAGGGCGAGAGCGCTCTCGTTCACTCGCTCTACGAACTGCTGCTCAACAACTGTTTCGAGATCCTGCTCCGCAACCCCAAGAATCGCGCCGCCCGGCCCATCGCGCTCGCGCCTTCCATGCTGCGGCCGGTGGGTTTCGCGCAGGACGAGGGGCTGCTGCCGTACTCGCGGCGGTCATTTCTCGGGTACCGGCTGCTGCAGGAATACTTCAGCTTCCCGGAAAAGTTCTTTTTCCTCGATATCGGCGGCCTGGAGGCGATGCGCCAAGCGGGTTTCGAGGACAGCTTTGAAGTTGTTTTCCAGATCGGGAAGTTCGATCAGCCCGAGCGCCAGCAATCCCTCGAGGTGGGGGTAAGCGCCAAGACCATCCGGCTTAATTGCGTGCCCATTGTGAATTTGTTCCAGCAAACCGCGGAGCCGATTCTGGTCTCGCACCAGCGTCACGAATATCCGGTGGTGGCGGATGTGCGCCGCCAGGCCGCCATGGAAGTGTTCGCCATCGAGGATGTCGTGAGCACGCGGCCCAACAGCACGGAAGTCATTCAGTTCGAGCCCTTCTATTCCTACCGCCACGCCACGCTGCGGGATGCCTCGAAGACCTTCTGGCTGGCGACGCGCCGCGAATCCGCCCGCGTGAACGATACCGGTACCGATGTCTTTCTTTCGCTCATCGACCTTTCCGGGCGGCCGCTGGTCCCCAACGTGGATACTCTCACGGTGCGCTGCCTGTGCACGAACCGGGATCTTCCTTCGCGTCTCTCCTTCGGGCTTGAAACCGGGGATTTCGAGATCGAGGGGTTCTCGACCATCAAGAAGATCGTCGCCTTGCGCAAGCCCACCAATTCCGTGCCGCCCCCGGTGGGCCGCGGATTGCTGTGGCGGCTGATATCTCACCTTTCCCTCAACTATCTGTCCCTGGTTTCCGATGGGAAGGAAGCGTTGCAGGAGATCCTGAAACTCTACAACTTCTCGAACTCCGCTTACCTTGAGAAGCAGATTCTGGGGATCGAGGCCGTGCGCAGCGAGCCGCGCTTCGCGAGAATCCTCAGCGATACCGGCATTAGCTTCGTCCGCGGCGTCCGCGTCCATGTCGAGCTTGACGAAGAGCAGTTTGTGGGCGGCGGAGTCTATCTGTTCGCCAGCGTGCTCGAACGATTTCTCGGCCTTTACGCCGCGATGAACAGCTTCTCCGAATTGGCTGTATCCACCAAGCAGCGAAGGGAGGTGATGCGCGAATGGCCGCCAAGAGCCGGCGACGCTATTTTGCTCTAGCCACCATCCGGGAAGAGCCGCTGCGGAAGATGTTCGAACGGGAGCCCTTTTCCTTTGGGTTCTTTCAAGCGATCCGCGTGCTTGAGCGGATGCGGCCAGGATGTGAACCGCTTGGCTACTTCACCAATCCGGGGAAGGAAGTGGCCCGCCTCGGCTGTTACGCCACGCTCAGCTTCCCGGCCAGCCATATCCAATCCGTGCTCTGGCGCGAGGAAGCACAGCCTTTTTTGCGGGTGAACTTTTTCGGACTCACCGGTACGCTCGGCGTGCTGCCGCACTATTACACCGTCATGCTGATGGACCGTCTCCGCGTGAAGGATACGGCGCTCCGGGACTTCCTCGATCTGTTCAATCACCGGCTTATTTCCCTGTTCTATCGCGCCTGGGAAAAATACCACTTTGGCGTGGGTTACGAACGGGGCGGCCTCGATCCGTTTTCACGGAATCTTCTCGATCTCGTCGGGCTCGGCACGCGGGGTCTGCAGGACCGCCTGGCCGTCCGGGATGAATCGGTTATTTTCTACTCGGGGCTCTTCGCGCAGCGTCCTCGCTCCGCCGTGGGCCTGGAGCAGATCCTCTCCGATTATTTTGAAGTGCCGGTCGAGGTGAAGCAATTCGTCGGCGCATGGTATAAGATCGACGCGAATACCCAATGCGAGCTGGATGACTGGGGATATCAGGTATCGCGGCAGTTGGGCGTGGGGGCGCTTGTGGGGGATGAGGTTTTCAGCCACCAATCGAAAGTCCGGCTGAGGATCGGCCCGCTAAGCCTTGCGAAGTACCGGCAATTTCTTCCGGACGGCAGCGCCTACCCGGCGCTCAAATCCCTCGTAAGGTTTTGGATCGGCGATTCGCTGGAATCGGAAGTGCAACTGGTGCTTGAA
>CAZXBZ010000219.1:0-3519 GCA_964639135.1 uncultured Solibacteraceae bacterium
CTCCAGGGTGTCGATAGTGTTTACGACATTACCTGGACGCCCGGCTACTCGTATCGCACCGTTCGGCATACCGACGAACTACAGAGTTCCGTTTATAACTTCGAGATGGCCGATATCGCCGCCTTGTGGAAGCTCTTCGAGATCCACGAGCACGAGGCGCGGCGGTTGATCGAAGCCTTCCCGGATTACGCGGAGCGCAAGCGCTTCCCGGTATTGAGCGCGTACGAGCAAGTGCTGAAGTGCTCGAATCTGTTCAACCTGCTGGACGCGCGCGGCGCGATCAGCGTCACGGAGCGCGTGGCCGTGATCGGCAGGGTAAGAAAGATCGCGGTGGGTGTGGCGAAGATGTGGATGGAGCAGCAATTCGACGCCCCGCCCGAGGGCTCGGGGGCGGATGCCGGTACGAAGGGGGTGGCCGCCTGATGCCGCCGTTTCTGCTCGAAATCGGTACCGAGGAGATTCCGGACTGGATGATTCCCGGAGCGCTCGAACATCTGGGCGCACTTTTCACGGAATTGCTGGCGAAGCATGGCCTTGCGCACGACGGCGTCACACTTGACGCCACTCCCCGCAGGCTGGTGTTGCGTTGCGCGGGAATCGCCGAAGCACAGCCGGTTACGGAAAGCCTCGTCACCGGCCCGCCGGTGAGCGCCGCTTTCAAGAACGGGGAGCCAACTCCGGCCGCCTTCGCTTTCGCGAAGAAGATGGGGACCGATGTCGTCTCACTAGGGCGCGAGACCACCGCCAAGGGGGAGTACCTGGCTTACACGCGGCGCGTCGAGGGCGCCGCAACCGCCACCATCCTCGTGGAGGCGCTCCCCTCGCTGATCCTCTCCATCCGCTTTCCAAAGGCCATGGTGTGGGCGGGCAGGAACACGAGCCGCTTTATCCGGCCTATCCGCTGGCTGGTGGCGCTCTTCGGCGAGAGTGTCGTGCCGTTCGAGATCGAGGGCGTTAAAAGCGGTAATCGCACCCAGGGCCACCGCCGGCTCGGCGCATCGGGGCTTACGGTCAGCCACGCAAACTATGAAGCGGTTCTCCGGGAAAACGGCGTGATTCTCTCCGCCGCGGAACGCCGCGAGCGCATCGTCGAAGGGGCCGAGGCGCTGGCTGCGGCGAGTGGCGTAAAGGTTTCGCTGGATCCGGAACTGCTCGAGACGCTTGTCTATATCACGGAATTCCCCACGCCGATCCTGGGCGCCTTCGCCGAAGAGTATCTCTCCCTGCCGGCGGAAGTACTGATTACCGTGATGCGGCATCATCAGAAGTATTTCGCGGTATATCGCGCGGACGGCTCGCTCGCCCCGCATTTCGTCGCGGTGATGAACACCTCGGCGGATCCCGACGGCCTCGTGGTAAGCGGCAATGAGCGCGTGTTGCGCGCGCGCTTCAACGACGCCCGGTTCTTCTGGGAATTCGACCAGAAGGCCACGCTTGCCGATCGCGTGGAATCTCTCGGCCACGTTACCTTCCACGCGAAGCTCGGCAATTACCTTGAGAAGACCAACCGGAACCGCGAGCGCATCGCGAAGCTTGCCAGGGTCGCCGGGGCGGACCCCGCGGCGGCGGACCGCGCGGCGCTGCTCGCCAAGTGTGACCTCACCACCGAACTCGTGAAGGAGTTCACCGAACTGCAAGGCGTGGTCGGCGGGCTTTACGCGCGGCGGCAGGGTGAAGACGAGACGGTCGCACGGGCCATTTACGACCAGTACAAGCCCGCGAGCATGGAGGGCGAGATCCCGGCGACGCTTCTCGGGCAGTTGCTCTCCCTAGCCGATAAAGCGGACACCCTCGCGAGTTGTTTTTCGATCGGTCTCATCCCGAAGGGGTCGAGCGATCCGTTCGCGTTGCGCCGCGCCGCGCAGGGAATTGTGCGCATTCTGGCCGAGGGGGAAGCCGCGTTCTCTCTTCATGCGTTTTGCGAGGAAGACGCGGCGCTTCACGAGTTCTTCAAGGATCGTGTCCGGCATTACTTCCGCGATGTCCGGGGCTTTGCCCACGACGAAGTTAGCGCCGTGATGGCCGCCGGTTTCGCGGATTTGAAGGATGTGGCGAAGCGGCTGGAGGCCGTGCGTGAAATCCGGCCCACGAAGAACTTTGAGCCGATCGCGGCCGGCTTCAAACGCATTCAGAACATCTTGCGGCAAGCCGCGTTCGAAGGCGGCGTGATTTCAACCGAGCTTTTGATTGAGGAAGCCGAGCGCGCGCTTCACAACGAATTTTTGCGTGCGCGGGACGGCGTCCGGCGTATGCGCGAGGAAGGGAATTACCAAGGGGCGCTGGCGGAGATCGCCGGTTTGCGCCCCGCGGTGGACGCGTTTTTCGATCAGGTTCTGGTGAACGCCAAGGACGAAAATCTCAGGCGCAACCGGCTTGGTCTGCTGCATCAGTTGTTCACGGAGTTTTCGGCGATTGCCGATTTCTCTGAAATCGTTACCCGGTAGAAAGAGGGCTTGCGCCATGGGGCGCGAGCCGAGGGCCGGAGGATGCCGGCGCCGGCAGATATTCGCTTGTTTCAAGTAAGGAGATTCATTCGCGATGACGCAATACGTCTATTCCTTCGGTAAGACCACCGACGGCGACGGCAAGATGAAGAACACCCTCGGCGGCAAGGGCGCCGGTCTCGCCGAGATGGCGCTGGCCGGTATGCCGGTGCCTCCGGGCTTCACCGTGGTTACCGAGGTATGCAACCTCTATTTCAATAACGACAAGAAGGTACCCGCCGAAGTCGACAAGCAGATGGTGGCGAAGCTGAGGGTGCTTGAGAACGAAATCGGGCAGAAGCTTGGTGATAAGAAGAGCCCGCTGCTGTTGAGTGTCCGCTCCGGCGCGCGTGTTTCCATGCCCGGGATGATGAACACGATTCTCAACCTCGGACTTAACGACGAAACCACCGCTGGCCTCGCGGCGAAAACCGGCAACGGCCGTTTCGCCTACGACTGTTACCGCCGCTTCATCCAGATGTTCGGCGAAGTGGCCTTTCACATCGATATGGAGAAGTTTGACCATATCTTCGACGAACAGAAGAAAAAGGCCAGGACCAAGCTCGATACCGACCTCACCGAAGCCGACCTCAAGCAGGTGGTGGAAAACTACAAAAAGCTCTTTAAGAAAGAGACCGGCCAGGAGTTCCCCCAGGATCCCATGGTGCAACTCACCCGCGCCCGGGATGCCGTGTTTGAAAGCTTCTTTACCCCCAAGGCCATCTACTACCGGAAGATGAACAAGCTGCCCGACGATATGGGCACGGCCGTGAACATCCAGGCGATGGTCTTCGGCAATATGGGCGATACCTCTGGAACGGGCGTTGGCTTCACGCGCAACCCGGCCACCGGCGAACACGCGTTTTACGGCGAATTCCTGATGAACGCCCAGGGCGAGGACGTGGTGGCGGGTATCCGAACGCCCCAGCCCATCGCGCAGTTGCGGGAGGTGATGCCGCACGCCTACGAAGAGCTGGTGGAGATCACCACGCGTCTCGAAAAGCATTACCGCGACATGCAGGATTTCGAGTTCACC
>CAZXBZ010000219.1:3529-6475 GCA_964639135.1 uncultured Solibacteraceae bacterium
AGCGGTAAGCGTACCGGCCCGGCGGCGGTTCGTATCGCGGTGGAGATGTGCGAAGAGGGCATGATCACGCAGGACGAGGCGGTGATGCGCGTCGACCCCTCTCAACTCGATCAGCTTCTGCACCCGCTGCTTGAAAAGAGCTCGCTCAAGAATCTCACGCTGATTGGAAAGGGCCTCGCGGCTTCCCCCGGCGCCGCCGTGGGCAAGGTGGTGTTTGATTCCGACCATGCCGTGCACCATGCGCTCCACAGCCCGATGATCCTGGTCCGTAAGGAGACCTCGCCCGACGATATTCACGGAATGGATGTATCGCAGGGCATCGTCACCATGGTGGGCGGCCTCACCAGCCACGCCGCGGTGGTGGCGCGCGGCATGGGAAAGCCCTGCATCGTGGGCGCGAGCACATTGCGCGTCGATGAAAAGAAGGGCCTCCTCACCACCACCGTCAACGGGAAGACGGTCACCGTGAAAGAGGGCGACTGGCTCTCGATCGATGGAGCCACGGGCGATGTCTACGTGGGCCAGGCCGCCACGGTGGATGCCGATACGAAATCGGGCTACCTCGCGAAGTTCATGGTCTGGGTGGACGAGGCACGGGGCGGCTTCAACGTCCGCACCAATGCGGAGACGCCGCGCGACGCGAAAAAGGCCCGTGAATTCGGCGCCGAGGGCATCGGTCTTTGCCGCACGGAACACATGTTCTTCGAGGAAGGCCGTGTGGAGCACGTGCAGGCGATGATCCTCGCCGATGACGAAGCCAGCCGGCGCAAGGCCCTCGCCAAGCTGCTGCCCATGCAGCGCCGCGATTTTGAGCAGTTGTTCAACACCATGGCGGGCTATCCCGTCGTGATCCGCACGCTCGATCCCCCATTGCATGAATTCCTGCCTAAGCGGGAGCAATTAATGGTGGATCAGGTCCGGCTGACCTGTGTCACCGCCAAGGAAAAGCGGGAGATGGCGCAGTTCTATGGCGTGGAGACTCGGGGGCTGAAAAAGCATATCGAGACGATGCTGGCCCGCGTGGAGGAACTGCACGAGTTTAATCCGATGCTTGGCCACCGAGGCTGCCGTCTCGGCATCTCCTATCCGGAGATTACCGAAATGCAGGCGCGCGCGATCTTCGAAGCGGCCGTGAAGGTGTTCAAAAAGGGCAAGGTCGTCATTCCCGAGGTGATGATTCCGCTTGTCGGGAATGTAAAGGAACTGGAAAACCAGAAAGCGCTCGTGGTGAAGGTTGCCGAGGAGGTGCTTGCGAAGGCGGGGCTCACCGGCAAGCTCAAGTATCTGGTGGGCACCATGATCGAGATTCCGCGCGCGGCGGTTACGGCCGACCTGATCGCGCGGGAAGCCGAATTCTTCAGCTTCGGCACCAACGATCTGACGCAGACCACGCTCGGTATTTCGCGCGACGATTACACGAAGTTCTCGAAGCATTACGAGGACCTCAAGATTTTCGACGCGGACCCCTTCGCCGTGCTGGATCAGGGCGGCGTGGGCCTTCTGGTGAAGCAGGCGGTGAAGCTGGGCCGCGAGACGCGTCCCGATCTTGAAGTGGGCATCTGCGGCGAACACGGCGGGGAGCCTTCGAGCGTGGCCTTCTGCTACAACGTGGGCATGAACTATGTTTCCTGTTCGCCCTACCGCGTGCCGATCGCGCGGCTGGCGGCGGCGCAGGCAGCCATTCGCAAGAACGAGGCCGGTGCTTAAACGGTAAGCACGGTCTAACACTGGGCGATTGAAATCGCGTCCATCGCAAAAGGGCGGCTTACTTGAAGTGAGCCGCCCTTTTGCTTGCAACCGTGCCGTGCCTCAGTTGAAACTCGCGATGACGGGCACGTGGTCGCTGAGAGCGAACGAAGCCGGATCCTCCGGATTGGTGCGGAAGGCTCCCTCGAAAAGCACCCGCGAAGACTTGAGCCGTTTCGCCAGCGGGCCGGCCGCCCAGATGTAGTCGATCCGGATTTTGGGGTTGATGGAATTGAAGGTTGGCTGTTGCGGACCGCCAAATCGCGCGAGAGTGTCGGTCAGCCCGGCGTCCACCCATCGGCTGTATTCGGGACCGTCGGGCGTGTGGTTCAAATCCCCTTGCAGAAGCACGGAGACTCCGCTCTCGAGAGCTGGCTTCATCACGCGCAGCATGATGCTTACCTCGCGCTCGCGAATCGCCGCGTCGGCGGGATGCAGATGCCCGCTGAAGAATGCAATCTTCTCACTCCCGGTATCGATCACCGCCCGCCCCCAATGGCGCGTGAAAAGAGACGCATCTTTCGGCGCTCCGCCAAAGGGGGCATTCTCCGCCTCGACGATCCGGTGCCGGGTAAAGATGGTTCCGGGGAAGCCGATCGGATATTCCGGGCTTCGTTTCGTATAACCGGGAGCGAACCAGACGTGCTCATAGCCCATCAGCTTCGCGATGCGGGCCGCGGCCTCTTCCGTGACTGATTCGGAGAAGCTCACGATATCGGGCTTGTAGAGCAACAGCTCTTGCGCCGCCCGGGCTTCCATCTGCCCGCTTGCCGCCGCCATGCGCCGTGCGTTGGCGTCGGTATCCGGATAGCCCCGGAAGCGCAGCACGTTATAGCTGATGGTGGTAAGGCTGGTTGCTTGCCCGGAGACGTTGCGCGCGGCGGCCGCCAGCGCCGCGGCTTCGATGAAGTTTCGCCGTGTAATCATATGCCGTTGCTCCATCATGTCACGTCTGGGGAATGGGTGTCCGCGCGAATGGCGGAAGCCTTGGCCATTGATTTTACGGTTGGGAAAGGAAGCTAATGGAGCACCTGACCGATGGTGAATCTCCCGTGTGCCGCGAGGCGTTATGCTACACCAATGTGGAATTCTCCCGCGCGTACCGCCACTCTAGGCATCGTCTGCGTCATCCTTTTTCAATGGCTTATCGTGCAGGGCATGGGTGGCCAGCGCCGCCAGATCGACGGTGCGGACGCGCGG
>CAZXBZ010000220.1:0-6471 GCA_964639135.1 uncultured Solibacteraceae bacterium
AGCGGAGGGCAGAAGCTCCAGTTGCACGTCGAATTCGCGGGTGAGGCGGTAGGCGCCCGGTTCCACCACGGTATCTCCGCGGTGAACCTCCGCAACGTCGACGCCCGCGAGGTTGAGCGCGGCGCGCCGGCCACGGCACGCTTCCGAGGCCGGATGGCCATGTACCTGAATGCCGCGAACGCGAACCGGCTTGCCGGAAGGGAGGAGGGTGAGAGTTTGCTCAAGCCCCGCGCATCCATTGAACACGGTTCCGGTGACGACGGTTCCGAACCCTTTCATTACAAACGCCCGGTCGACCGGCAGACGAAAGTTGCCGGAGGCCGCGCGGTTCTCCATCTCTCGGGCGATGCCCGACAGGGCCGCGCGCAAGCGTTCGATGCCCGCGCCGGTGCGGCTGCTGACGGCGATCACGGGCGCGCCTTCAAGAAAGCTGCCCGCCACCAGAGCGCGGACGTCGGCTTCGGCGAGCTCCAGGCCGTCCGCGTCCACCAGGTCCGATTTTGTCAGTGCGATGAGTCCGCGGCGCACGCCCAGCATGCGGCAAATCTCGAAATGCTCGCGGGTTTGGGGCATCACGCCTTCGGTGGCCGCCACCACCAAAACCACCATGTCGATGCCCGCCGCGCCCGCGAGCATGTTTCCTATAAACCGCTCGTGGCCGGGCACGTCTATCCAGGAGAGGGTGATATCGTTGGGGAACGTGCCCGACGCAAAGCCGAGATCAATGGTGATGCCGCGCTCTTTTTCCTCCTTTAGCTGGTCCGTATCCGTGCCGGTGAGCGCCCGGACGAGCGATGTTTTCCCGTGGTCGATGTGCCCCGCGGTTCCTACGATGAAGTATTGGGCCGGTATCATTTTCGTAATAACGCTCGGATTGTTTCTCTTTGCGGCGTCCGCCGAGGCCGCGCAGTTTCGTCGTTTACCGCCGGCTTCCGCCACGCCGCCGGAAGGGGCTTCGAGAGCGAAAGAGGCGTCCGCCGGCGAGCCGGGACGCCTCTCCGGTTGGGACCAGACGCCGGGTTTGGCCGCGCACCCCGATAGTACACCCGGCGCGGCGGAAAATGCTTCCGGGGTGGAACCCGGGGACTTCGTGATCCGTGAGGACGTGCGCCTGGTGCGCGCGGATGTACAGGTGACCGAGAAGGGCCAGATCGTGGCCGGCCTCACGCGCTCGGATTTCGCGCTGTTCGACAATGGCCTCCCCACGCCGATCACGGATTTCGGCGAGGAAACCGATCCGGTGGACCTGATGATGCTGCTCGACGTGAGCGGCAGCATGACGCCCTACCTGCGGGAGGTCTCGCACGCGGCCGGCGCCGCTCTCGGCCAACTGATGCCCGAGGATCGCGTGGGGGTGATGATATTCAGCAAGCACGGCAAGCTTTTGAACGGGCTGACCAGCCAGCGAGCGGACGCGCTCACCTCGCTGCATTCGCTCACGCGGCTGCCGGAGATGGCGGCGGGCACGGCGATCAACGCCTCGATCATGGATGCGGTGAAAGTCTTCGAGGAGGATGCCGCCGCTGGAAAGGGCGACGCGCGGCATCGCCGGGCGATTTTGATTCTTACCGATAACTGGGGGCTCAATTACAGGATGCCGGATCGCGTAGTGCTGCGGAGCCTCCAGGAACAGAACATCTCCTTGCACGCGATTGTGGTTGGGCGGGTCCAGAAACCCACGGCGGCGTGGAAAGAGGCGAGCGACGAACTTGCCGAAGAGCTTGATTTCTCGCCGGCGAACGTATTCCGGCTGGCCGCCGAGACTGGCGGCGAAATCTTCACCAGCCTCGGGAAAGATAGCGGCCTCGCGGAGATCTTGAGCCGTATCCGAACACGGTACTCGCTCTACTTCAAACCGCCCGCGGACGTTCTGTCCGGAAGCTTCCGGAAGATTCGGGTGGAGCTGACGGGGGCCGCCGCGCGGGCGAAGCGTAAAGCCGAGGTGCGCGCGCGGGCTGGCTATTTCACGAAGTAGAGCGCCCGCCGCCGGGCACACGGAGCTTTGCCTAGATGGCGATGCCCGCCTGCCACAGCATGTGGCCCGCGGCTTGACGGAAGTAGAGGCGCCATTCTTCGATGGTGCTTCGCTCGCGTTCCGGGCGGGGCGAGGTATGGACCGTGAGTCCGTGCTCTTCAAGGATCCGTTTGACGCGGAAGAGATGGTAACTGTCGGAGACGACGATGCAGGATTTCAGCCGCATCCGGTCCATGATCTCGGCGGCCGCGACCGCCGAGTGAATGGTGCTGTCGCCCTGATCTTCCATCACGATCGCCTCCGGCGGGACGCCGTGGCTGAGCAGATAGTTGCGGCCGACTTCGCTTTCGGTGAAGCGGGGGTCTCCGCCCGCGCCGCCGGTGGTCAGAATGAACGGCGCGTAGTGCTCGCGATAGAGCGAGAGCGCATGGCTGAGACGCGCCTGGAGCACGGGCGAGGGCTTGCCTCGATACTCCGCGGCGCCCAGAACGACGATCATATCCGCCGGACCCGCATCGTCCACCCGAGACTGGCGGCGAATCTGGTCGGCCAGATAAAGGAAGTACGCCCCGCCCGCGAGAAGCGTTCCGAGCGTACACAGCAGCCAGAAGCGTTTCATCCGATGCCTTCATTGTACGCGGGCGGCCGGACGGCCCATCCCGCGAGGCGCGCCCGCGCGGTTAGAGAGGGATATTCCCGTGACGTTTGCGTGGCGTGGCGTCCACTTTGTTTTCGAGCATCCGGAGGGCGCGGATGAGTTCGACGCGCGTGCGGCGCGGCTCGATCACGTCGTCGAGAAAGCCATGTTCGGCGGCAATGAAGGGGTTTGCGAAACGCTCGCGAAACTCGGCGATCTTATGGGCGCGCACGGCTTCGGCATCTCCGGCCTTGCCGATCTCGCGCTTGTAGATGACGTTTACCGCGCCCTCCGGGCCCATGACGGCGAGCTCCGCGCTGGGCCAGGCGAGATTCACGTCCGTGCGCACCTGTTTCGACCCCATGACGCAATAGGCGCCGCCATAAGCCTTTCGGGTGATCACGGTGATCTTTGGCACGACGGCCTCGGCATAGGCGTAGAGCAGCTTCGCCCCATGGCGAATGATGCCGCCGTACTCCTGATCCGTCCCCGGCAGGAAGCCCGGCACGTCCACAAAGGTGATGATCGGGATTTGGAAGGCATCGCAGAAGCGGACGAAGCGCGCGGCCTTCACGGAGGAGTTGATGTCGAGGCACCCGGCCAGCACGGCGGGCTGGTTCGCCACGATACCCACGACGCGCCCCTCCATGCGGGCGAAGCCCACGACGATATTTCCGGCGAAGTGCTGATGTACTTCGAGAAAGGCGCCGTTATCCACGACGGCCTCGATGACTCGCTTGATGTCGTAGGGTTGGTTCGATTCGGCGGGCACGATCGTATCGAGTTCCGGCGCTTCCCGGCCGGCGGGGTCTTCCGAGGGACGCCGCGGCGCTTCGTCCTGGTTATTCGAGGGCAGGTAGCCCAATAGCTCGCGGATATCCTCGAGGCAGGCCTCGTCGTTTGGGGAGATGAAGTGGCCCACGCCGCTGACGGTGTTGTGCGTCACGGGGCCGCCAAGTTCTTCCTTGCTGACATCCTCGTGGGTGACGGTCTTGATCACGTCCGGCCCGGTGACGAACATGTAGCTCGAATCCGCCACCATGAAGACGAAATCGGTGATCGCCGGGGAATAGACCGCGCCGCCCGCGCAGGGCCCCATGATGGCGGAGATCTGGGGCACCACGCCGCTCGCGAGCGTATTGCGGAGAAAGATATCCGCGTAACCTCCGAGCGAGAGCACGCCTTCCTGGATACGCGCGCCGCCCGAATCGTTCAATCCCACGATGGGCGCGCCGTTCTTGAGCGCCATATCCATGAGCCGGACGATTTTCGCGGCGTTGGCCGCGGAGAGACTGCCTCCGAAGACCGTGAAGTCCTGGGCGAATACGCAGACGGTGCGGCCTTCCACCGTGCCGTAGCCGGTGACGACGCCGTCGCCATCGATCACGTGCTTCCCCATGTCGAAATCGCGGCACTGGTGGCGCACCAGCTTGCCGGTTTCAACGAAGGTTCCGGGATCGAGCAGCAGATCGATGCGTTCGCGCGCGGAAAGCTTTCCGGCCTCGTGCTGCTTGCGCGATCGAGCCTCCCCGCCGCCCGCGATGGCCGAGGCCTTGCGGCGTTCCAGTTCCTCGTGGCGGTGCATCAGGCGGCGTCTCCCCACAGGCAGGCGGCCAGCCATTCGAGGTATTCCTGGTTGCGGCGCCGCACTTCGGCCAGGAGCGCATCGGGCAGTTCATCGAGCTTTTCCTTAAAAAAGCGATGGTCTCCGTCGGGTGAATGAATGTCGCGGCTGCCGTTTGTGTTGCCGATCCAGAAGACGTGGAAGAGGTTGCCATCCACGCGGCCGCGTTTGGCGTCGCCAAGGTAATAGTCCTCGCCGGCCGCGCGGTAGCGGGCGGCGAGCTCGCTTTCGTCCCCAAAGCACTCCCGGGCGGCGAAGCCTTCGGTGCGGGCGGCGAGGCGCTCATAGAGCTGGCGCCAGTAAGTGCCTTCCGGCTGTTCGCCGAGCACGTCGAAAAGCTGCAACTGAAGCTCCCCGGAGATCTTGTAGTTGAGACGTCCGTGCGTTTCACGGCCGATGGTTCGAAGCACGCGCTCCTGCTTGCCGCTGCCGGAGTGGATGCTCAGGGTGCCGTCGAAGTAGCGGGCGACGGCGGCCAATTCCTTCACGCGCGCGGCAAGTTCGGCGATCGGATCTCCGCCGAATTTGCTCTCGACGCGCGGCAGCAACTCGGGCCACATCTTATGCTCGACGTATTGGCGCAAGCCCACGGGGCTTTGCTCCGTGGCCTCGAGCGATTCCGGATACGCCTGGCGTTTCTTGAAGCCGAGATTCGGGGGGACGAGCGTGGCGGGGCGGCCGTTCGCCTTCAGCCAGTGCATGTAGAAGATCATCTCCTCGGCGCTTGTCAGGGTATCGGCCTCGTCCACGGAGGGTTCAAAATCGAATTCGGGGCTGAAGCCCGCCGCCTCCTTGGCCGCGCGGATCTTGTCGTAGAGGCGTTCGTTCAACTGAATGCTGGGGCCAAACTTCACCGCGTGACGGCGGATCTCGGCCGGGGAGAACGAATACGTGCGGTCTTCGACGACGAAGGGTCCTTCGAATTGCTGAAGAATCCACTCCCGGCTGGAAGCGGGGAAGAGCCTCTGGAAGTGTTCTTCGATTTCGGTATCGCTATACGGATGTGGATGGCGGCGATCCGCGCGCAGGTCGAACATCCGCGAAGTATCGGTGGTGAACTTCGTGTAGCCCGCCGCGTCGGCGATGGCGGTGTCGCTCCGCTTCAGGGCGTCGTCGATCTCGGCTTCGCCGTGGCCGGAAATGATGAAGTGATCGGCCTCGGCGTTATAGCCAGCGCGATAGCCGGCGCGCACGGCCGCCCAGAGGCCGGTATGGAAGAGATGTTTGATGGAGACGCGGGTGTGGCCGATGGCGGCCGGGTCTTCACCGTCGCGCGCCGCGATGACGTTGCCGGTGGTCATCTCGCGGGTCGCCGAAAGCTGCACCGTGGAGGCGACATTCCGCCCCGTGCGGTCGAGGATGGATTGAAAAGCGGAAAAAGCGGCGGGGAGGCTGATCTCCGGGTGCCGGTTGCCGCAGGCGATGGCGGGCTGGTCCCGCTGCGGACGGGGCAGGAAGACCGGTGCGATCTCCCGAGCGAAATACGCGAGATTGGAATGGTCGGTGGAGCGAAACGGGATGACGAAGACGGTCCAGGGGCTGGCTTCAATATCGTGGGGATCCACGGTTCCCTTATCGGGGAACGGGCGGACGGAACGGTCCGGCCCGCCGCTAAAGCTGAGCAGGACGCTCTTTTCCGCGCGTTGTTTGGCGTCACTCCAATCAAGATCCGCGGCCACGTAGTAGCGGTTGTGGTGCTCCGGATCCTGGGTGAATGAGGCAGGGTGAAGCGTCAGGTCATCGAGGGAGAGGTCGCCGAGTTGCCGGCTGAGGGTCCGCCGCAGTTCGGGCAGCATCTGTTTATCGAGCGGACACGCCGTAATAACCTCGACAATCTGGCTCAGCGTTCGCGCATCTATCGGGAAAGGCATGCTTAAATCGTGCCATAGAATGCGCGGCCACGGACGATTTTGCCAGGGTGCGAGCGGAATTGCGGCCTATGCTGTCCGCGGGCGGCTTAGAACTCACGCCCGCGCAGCAGCTCGCGGAACCGGCTGCCCAGTTTCGGGTGTTCGAGCGCGTAATCGACGGTTGCCTCGAGATAGCCGAGCTTATCCCCGGCGTCGTAGCGGGTGCCCTCGAAAAGATAGCCGTACATGGGCATGTCGGCGAGCATATTGCGCATGGCGTCGGTAAGCTGCAGCTCGCCGCCCGCGCCGGTGCTGGTTCTTTCGAGATAACCGAAGATTTCCGGCAGCAGAATGTAGCGGCCGATGATGGCGAGATTGCTGGGGG
>CAZXBZ010000221.1:0-6464 GCA_964639135.1 uncultured Solibacteraceae bacterium
GATGGTGGGCGGCTATGAGCGCTATTTCCAGATTGTGCGCTGCTTTCGGGATGAAGATCTGAGAGCGGACCGCCAGCCGGAATTCACGCAGATCGATCTTGAGATGTCATTCGTCCAACAGCCGGATGTCTTCGCGGTTATCGAGAAGATGCTGGTGAAAGCCTTCGCGGCGGCGGGGGTCTCCATTGAAGAGCCGTTCCCGAGGATCACCTACCGTGAGGCGATGGATTCCTACGGTATCGATAAACCGGATACGCGCATTCCGCCTTTCCACCGCGTGGAATCTCTGTTCGCCGATACACCGATTAGTGGCAATGGCCTGCCGATGGTGGCGATCGTGATTCCGAAAGCAGGCCAGCCTTCGCGCAAGGAACGCGATGAACTCAAAGCATTCGGACAGGAAAAGAAGCTGCGCGTCTTCGACGACGCGAAGCGGCTGGAGCGCGATTATCCCGAGCAGATGGCCAAGGTGCGGACACTCACCGGAGCGGAGGACGGAGACCTTCTGCTGCTCGCCAACTGGGCCGCCGAACCGGATGCGCGTCTACCCGAGCGCGAAGTACTGAAGGCTTGCGGACAACTACGGCTCTTTGCCGCGCAGAAGTATGCCGCCAAACACCAACTGTTCGACACCGGGAAGTTCAATTTTCTATGGGTGGTGGATTTCCCCATGTTCGAGTGGGACGAAGAGGAGAACCGCTGGGTGGCCGCGCATCACCCCTTCACCTCCGTGCATGACGAGGATCTGGACCTCTTGACGTCCGAGCCGGCGAACTGCCGGGCAAAAAGTTACGACATCGTGCTGAACGGCGTGGAACTCGGCTCCGGCTCCATCCGTATTCATCGGGCCGATGTGCAACAGAAGGTATTCAGCGCGCTGGGGTTCACCCCCGAGGATGCGCAACACCGCTTTGGCTTCCTGCTCGAGGGGCTGAGCTACGGAGCCCCGCCGCACGGCGGCATCGCGCTGGGGCTCGACCGCATGGTGATGATTCTGGCGGGAGAGACCTCCATCCGCGACGTTATCGCCTTCCCAAAGACCGCGCGCGGCACGGACCTGATGTGCGAAGCGCCGAGCGACGTACCGGACCGGCTATTGCGCGACCTGGGAATCGCCAAGCTGCACAACAAATAGAGCGAGACACGCGGGCCGGTTCATGCCGCGTTAGAATCACGGCATGAACCGGCGCGACTTCCTTCGGGGGCTGGGCGGATTGGGCGCGCCGCTCTTCCTGACTCCATCGACACCGGCCACGACGCCAAACCAACGGAAACCCAACATCCTGTTCATTCTCGTGGATGATCTCGGCGCGGCCGACCTCGCCTGCTATGGGGCCGACCTGCACGAGACTCCCAATGTGGACCGGCTGGCGGCCCAATCCGTGAAGTTCACAAGAGCGTACGCGGCATCCCCGGTTTGCACGCCGGCACGGGCGGCGCTGCTGACGGGCAAACATCCGGCGCGGCTTCACATGACCACGTGGAGCGAGGCAGCCCTGGAGGAACCAGACCGAAGCAGGAAGCTGCTCCCACCGCGAACTCTCGCGAGCCTGCCTCTCTCCGAAGTGACTTTCGCGGAAATGTTGCGCGGCGAGGGGTACCGGACGGCTCACATCGGCAAGTGGCATCTGGGCAATGCCGCACATTACCCCGAACAGCAGGGCTTCGACATTAACATCGGCGGCACGCTGTGGGGAGCGCCGCAGACATATTTCTATCCGTTCCGGGGAAATAAGCACTATGGCGGCGAGGAGCGCTATGTGCCCGGCCTCGGTTACAGTAAGCCGGGAGACTACCTGACGGACCGCCTCACCGATGAAGCGCTGGATTTTCTCGGCCGCCAATCCAGCCAGCCCTTCTGTCTGAACCTTTGGTATTACACCGTGCATACACCGGTGGAGGGGAAGCCCGATCTGACGGCGTACTACCGAAAAAAACTGCGTCCGGGGATGAACCACACAAACGCGGGCTACGCCGCCATGGTCCAGAGCATGGACGAAAACGTGGGGCGTGTGCTGCGGAAGCTTGATGAAACCGGCCTGGCGGCGAACACTATCGTGATTTTTCACTCGGACAACGGGGGCTTCATTAACGTTCACCAGGGGGATAAGGTCACGAACAACGCCCCCTGGCGTTCGGGAAAGGGTTCCCTATACGAAGGCGGCATCCGGACGCCGTTGCTGGTGCGGCTTCCGGGGCAACGGAACGGCTCCGTTTGTGAAACGCCGGTAACGGGCTGCGATCTTTACGCGACCATCGCGGAGCTCACCGGCGCGGTGATTCCGGCGAGCCAGGCGAGGGAGATGGACGGCGTAAGTTTCGCCAATCTTCTTCGCAACCCCAAGGCAGCCTTCCCGGACCGGCCGCTCTATTTCCAGTTCCCGCACTACTACCCAACCACCTCTCCGGTAAGCGCGGTAATCGATGGAGAGTGGAAACTGCTCGAGTATTTCGAGGACGGACGCCTTGAGCTTTACCACCTGAGTATCGACCCCGGCGAACAACACGATCTCGCGGCAAAGGAACCGGAGCGCGCGAGGCGCATGCAGCGGCAACTCGCGACATGGCGGGCACGGATCGGCGCGCCGCTGCCCGTGCGGAATCCAGCGGTGGCAAATACACCGCCGGAGTAAACTACAGGCCGGAGGACGTTTTACTCCGCCTTCTTGTCGCGATGCTTCTTCCACCAGACTTCCGGACGGCCATCCGCGGAGAGCGCAAGGTTCGGCTCGGTCATCTTGCCGTAGAGATCCGGCCGCCTGGCCCGGATGTAGTTTGGGCCGGAGGCCAGTTTCCGCTTCTCCGGATCGAGGGCGGCAACCACCACTTCGTCGCCGAGCCGGCGGCACTCCGCTAGAACCTCGCCGAAGGGATCGAGGATCATGGAACCGCCCGGCTTAATGGTGCCGCCCTCCTCGCCGATGGGGTTCGCAAAAACAATGTAGACGCCGTTTTCCCAGGCACGCGCCGGCAGCCAGCGCATCCACCAGCCACGGCCTTTGGGCCCGTCGAACTCCTGGCGGCAGCGCACGGGGTCGAGTTCGCGATTCCGCCATATTTCAGGCGCGACAATACCGCGGCCGGGCATGGGCGAGGGCAGACAGCCGGTGACGTGCGGCGCGAGGATGATATCCGCTCCCATCATCGCGGTGATGCGGGCATTCTCGGGCAGGTTGTTGTCGTAACAGGTGAGAATGCCGAAGCGGCAGCCCAGGTGATTGAAGACCGTATAGGCATTGCCGCAGGTAAGTGCGTCGTTCACGAAGGCGTGAATTTTGCGATGTCTGGCCACGAAGCCATCCGGCGAAACAAGCACGAAGGTGTTGTATAGATGGCTGCCTTCGCGCTCGACCAGACCCGCGCCGATCGAAATACCGAGATCCGCCGCAATTTCGATCAGGCGGCAAGTGGAAGGGCCTCCGGGGACCGCTTCCGCCACTTCGGCAAGCTCCTCGCGAGCCAGATTCTCCAGGTAGGTGTAGCCGCTGATGGAACACTCGTGAAAGCACACGAGGTCCGCGCCCTCATCCTTGGCCTTGCGCGACAACTCCGCAATCACCGCGAGGTTGTATTCCTTGCCGCCGTCGCGTGCTTCAAACTGGGCCGAGCCCGCACGAATCGTCTTCATCCCTCTCCTGCCTCCCGTACCTTGCCGGCAATGAACGCGTCAGTACCCCGCGGCGCCGCCATGCGGAATCGCGTTGGATCCTCCTTCAAGCCACTCGCCGTTCACGACGATCACCTGCAAGTCTCCAATGCGCTCCGTTCTCGCGACATGGTAGCCCATTCGTTCAAGAATGGCGACCGTATCGGGCGATACGCCCGGTTGCGCATACAGAGTATCCGGCATCCACTGGTGGTGGATACGCGGCGCGTCCACGGCCCGCTGAGCGTCCATGCCGAAATCGATCACGTTGAGGAGCGCCTGAAGCACCGCGTTGATGATGCGCCCGCCCCCAGGCGCGCCAGCCACCATGCGCAGCTTTCCCTCTTTCTCGACGATAGTGGGCGTCATCGACGATAGAGGCCGCTTCCCTGGCTCCACTCTGTTCGCCTCTCCCTGCACAAGGCCAAACATGTTCGGCTGTCCGGGCACGGTGGCGAAATCATCCATCTCGTTATTGAGCAGCATGCCGACGCCGGGCACCGTCACGCCGGAACCATAGCTGCCGTTCAAGGTGTAGGTCATGGCAACGGCATTCCCTTCCCCATCCACGATGGAAAAATGCGTGGTTTCGGGGCTTTCATGGCCGGGAGCCGCGCCTGGGACAACCTGTGTGCTGGGCGTTGCCTTCGCCGGGTCGATGGTTGAGCGCCTTGCGGCCAGATACTGTTTATCCAGTAAACGGCCGAGCGGCGCCTGGTGGAAGCCGGGGTCGGCCAGAAACTCACTTCGATCGGCATAATAGCGGCGCATCACCTCGGCAAGATAATGCCAGGTGCTAGCGGCGTTGAAGCCATCCTTCGCATAACCGCTGCCGTCGAGCATCCCCAGCATCTGCGCAATGCCCACTCCTCCGGAGCTTGGCGGAGGAGCGGTGAGAATGGTGCAGCCGCCGTATTCCACGCGAAGCGGTTCTCGTTCCACGGCCCGGTACGCCTTGAGATCCGCGAGCTTGATCTCCCCGCCGTGGGCGGCCATCGCGGCGGCGATCCGGCGGGCGGTTTCTCCTTCGTAGAACTCCCCGGCTCCTTCTCGCGCGATCCTCTCAAGCGTCTCCCCAAGCTCCGGCTGGCGAAAGATATCATCCATCTCGTAATACCTGCCATCGCGCAGGAAGATCCGCTTCGATTCGGGGAAGCGTTCGAGCAGGGCCGCGGAATCCCTCAAGCTGGCGGCCAGATTGTAATTCACCGGGAAGCCGTGCTTCGCGAGTTTCACGGCGGGCATGACCAGATCCGCCCACGGCTTGCGCCCATATTTTTTCGAGGCCAGTTCGAGTCCACGAACCGTGCCGGGCACACCGGAAGCCCGCCAGCCGACAAGGCTCGGACTCAAATCGATTTTTACTTTCTCGCCCTGATAGCCGGATTCAATCGCTTGCGGAGCCGCCTTGGTTACGTACATATCCCGGTGCGCGGAAGCGGGGGCTGTTTCGCGAAAGTCGAGAAATACCGCCGCGCCATCAGCCTGACGGATCAGCATGAAACCGCCGCCACCGATGTTTCCGGCGGCCGGGTGCGTCACCGCGAGAGCGAATGCGACGGCAACCGCGGCATCCACGGCGTTGCCTCCTCGCTTGAGGATCTCCACGCCGGCTTCGCTCGCGACAAGGTCGCTTGAGACCACCATCCCATGACGGGCGCGGACCGGTTCGGCGGCACGGCAAATTGGAATCAGAAGCAGGGCGAGAGCCACCGCGAGAAATGAGCGCATAGATAACCGTTCCGTTCAAGCAAGTGTGAGCAATGGGGCGGCGACCGGACGCCGGATTTATTCCGCCGCCCCGGCTTCCGCCATCTTCCGGCGCCAATCGAAAAGCACAATGCCCGCGGCGACCGAGACATTAAGTGATGTGACCGCGCCGGCCATCGGAATGCCCGCCACGACATCGCAGCGTTCGCGGATCAGCCGGTGCAAGCCGCGGCCCTCGGATCCGAGCACGATTGCGCTCAGTGGATTCCATTCTATCTGGTGATAGGGCATCTCGCCCCGCTCATCGATGCCGTAGATCCAATACCCCTCGCTCTTGAGGGAATCGACCGCCTGGCTTAAATTCTTTACCCTGGCCACCCGCAGATACTCGAATGCGCCGGCCGCGGCCTTTCGCGCAACATCGGTAACGCCGACAGCGCGACGCTCCGGGATCACGAGCGCGCCCGCGCCCGCCGCATACGCGCTCCGGGCGATAGCGCCCAGATTCCTGGGGTCTTCGACGCCATCCAGCAGCACGAGCATCCGAGCGCTGGCAATGGAACTCAAGCCGGCGTAACCGAGAGCGGCCCCGTAAGCCACCACTCCCTGATGGACGCTACCCGGCGCCGCGCGGTCCAACACATCACGCGGTTCGAAACGCACCGGCACGCCCGCCTGGCGCGCGGCCTCCACGATCGCCTGAATCCGCGCGCCGCCCGCCCCCTTCGCGATAAGAATGCGCTCCAACGGCTGCCCGGCGCGCAGCGCTTCGATCACCGGATTGATTCCCGAGCGGAGGGTCATAAGCAGAGACGGCCTTAAGGAAGCTCACGGCGCGGCACGGAAGTTTGCCTTCATGCACGCGCCAGAATTCTTATTTTGCATTAGAATGCGTCTTATGGGTGAACGTGACGGGCTCGCGCGAAAGAGGACTACCTCAAATTCCGCGCAGTCGTCAGCCGTTCCCGGCGAGATTCCCGACAAGCTGGTGTTCCGGATCGGTGAAGTGAGCCGCATCGTAGGCGTGGAGCCCTATGTGCTTCGCTACTGGGAAACAGAGTTCTCCCAGCTATCCCCGAAGAAATCAGGGACAGGCCATCGGATGTAC
>CAZXBZ010000222.1:0-6425 GCA_964639135.1 uncultured Solibacteraceae bacterium
CCCGCGTCATGTATACATCGCCGATCAACCCGGCGTCGATCTGGCGCTTTGCTTCATGCATGGAGGCGCTGGAGCGGCTGTTGGTGCCGTGCGCCACGACGCGGCCGTACTTCTCGGCGGCGGCGACGATCTGCTTCGATTCGAAGATGTTGTGGCTGCAAGGCTTCTCGCAGTAGACATCCTTGCCCGCCTGCAGCGCCCAGATGGTGATCAGGGTGTGCCAGTGGTTCGGCGTGGCGATGGATATGACGTCGATATCCTTGTTTTCCAGCAGCTTCCGCACATCACTGTACAGTTCCGGCTTCTTCTTGCCGTGACGGTTTACCACCTCATCGGCGCGGGTATTGAGGATCTGGGAATCGACGTCGCAAAGCGCCGCGATATCCACGTTCTTCATCCTGGCGTAATTGCCGATGTGGGCATTTCCCTGGCCGCGAATACCCACGCAGGCTACCCGCACCGTGTCGTTCGGGCTCGCGAGGGCGCTGGCGGTAAGCGTGCCGGTGGCCGCGGCCGTGGTCATCAGAAAATGTCGTCTCTCCATCGATGGGGCTCCTTCTCGGGGACTGATGCCAGGGCAGGCCAAAATGGCGCGCCTGGCGCGGACGTGATTTTTACTAGAGGACTTCCACGATTCACTCGTGGTTACCCCCGCCGTCCATCATCGGGTACTGAAATCTTAATATATCGGAACTGGGTGAGGCTGGCCGTTTACCTCGTGCGTTCCTTGCGCGGGAGGGAATGGCACCGGCGGTACGGGAGCGGCTGCCACGGTGCGCGGGATTCTACCCGGCCGGGTCCGGATTTGAGAACATGAGAGTCTGTGGCGGCAACGGGTTCGAACAACGAGGAACAGGCTCCAGTTAAGCGTTACGACTGGCAACTGACCCTGCGGCTGCTTGCCTGTCTCGCGCCGTATCGCAAACAGGTTTCGGTGGCCCTGGTGTCGCTTGCCTGCTACGCGGTTCTGCAAGTCATCCCTCCGCTCCTCAGTAAGCTCGCCATCGACAGCTATCTGGCAACCCCGCGCGAGCCGCTGCCGCCATGGCTCGCGCCCTATCTGCCGCAAGACGCGGCGACGGCGATCGTCTGGATCTCCGCCGTGTTCTTTCTGGCTCTGTTTGTCACGTTCCTGCTCCAGTTTCTGCAGAGCTACATCATGCAGTGGACCGGGCAGCATGCGATGTTCAGCATCCGCCGGACGCTGATGGAGAAGCTGCAGCGGCTCGATCTCTCCTACTACGACCACAACCCGGTCGGCCGCCTGGTGACCCGCGTCACCACGGATGTCGATGTGCTCAATGAGCTCTTCGCCTCGGGCATCGTGACCGCGCTTGCCGATGTGCTTTCGCTTTCGCTCATTATCGTGGCGATGTTCATGCTGAGCGCGCAGCTTACGCTGCTCCTGCTGCTGGCGCTGCCTTTCGTGGTTTACGCGACCTACCGGTTTCGCAAGGCTTCCCAGGAGGGCTATACGCAAACCCGCATCGCGACGGCCAAAATCAACTCCTTTTTGAACGAGCACGTCAGCGGCATCGCCGTGCTGCAACTGTTTAACCGGCAGAAGCGCGCGCAAGAGGAATTCGCGGCGGTGAATCAGGAGTACCGCGAGGCGATGCGCCGCACCATTCTGGCCTATGGCTGGTTCTATCCCGTGGTGGAATTTACGGGCGTTCTGGCGCTGGCGGCGATCCTCGCCCGCGCGGGCGTGCTTATTCAGCACGATGTGGCTTCCATCGGCGCCCTGGTGGCGTTTTTTCAA
The DNA here is from genome assembly GCA_964639135.1 of uncultured Solibacteraceae bacterium. GTDB lineage: Bacteria > Acidobacteriota > Terriglobia > Bryobacterales > Bryobacteraceae > JACTMJ01. Next base: position 1,763 of record CAZXBZ010000222.1, read on the forward strand.
TATGGTTCCCGTTTCTTCCGCCCCATCCAGGAGTTGAGCGAAAAGTACAATCTGCTGCAATCGGCGCTTTCGGCCGGAGAACGTATTTTCAAGCTGATCGATACTCCCGTCGAGATTCAGGCCCCGGTTTCCCCCGCCCCCTTCCCGGAGGGGCCGCAACCCATCGAGTTCGAAAACGTCTGGTTTGCCTATAACGGCGAGAATTGGGTACTGCGTGATTTCAGCATTCGCATCGAACCCGGAGAGATGGTGGCGATCGTCGGGCATACGGGCGCGGGGAAAACCACGCTGATCAGCCTCCTGTTGCACTTCTATGGGGTACAGAAGGGGCATATTCGCATCGGAGGCGTGGATATACGGAATTTGGATCCCCAGGATCTGCGGCGTAATTTCGGCATCGTGCTGCAGGATCCCTACCTCTTCACGGGCACGCTCGGCGGCAATATCCGCCTTGGCAGTAATTGGATTCAGGACGAGGATATGGTGTCCGCCGCGGAACAGGTGAACCTGCTCGATTACATCGAGGCTCTGCCCCTGCGGTTTGATCAGCCCGTGCGTGAACGCGGCCAGGGCCTTTCCACCGGGCAGAAGCAACTGGTGAGCTTCGCGCGCGCACTGGCGCACAATCCGCGCTTTCTCATCCTCGACGAAGCCACCTCCAGCGTGGATACGGAGACGGAACAGAAAGTTCGCGACGCCCTGGCCCGCATGGTGAAGGGGCGCACCTCGCTCATCATCGCGCATCGTCTCTCCACCATTCAGAAAGCGGACCGCATCCTGGTGATGCACCGCGGCGAATTGCGCGAGCAGGGCACGCATCGCGAATTGCTTGCGCGGCGCGGCGGCATCTATCGCCGCCTGTACGAACTTCAATACCGTGATCAGGAGGGGCCGCATCGCGGCGCGGAGCCCGCTCCGGTTACGCTGCCGGAGGCGCATAACGCATGACTTCGCCGGTTCCTGGGCGCGAGCGGTTCACCATGCCTCGCGTCTATCCGATTCTCGATACCGCTACCCTTGCTTCGCGGCGCATCACTCCGCTCGAGGCCGCGCGGGCGGCCGTCCGGGGGGGCGCTAAAATCCTCCAGTTGCGCCATAAGGAGCAGTTCACGCGCGAACTGTTTGACGAAGCCAGGCGCATCGCGGAGTTTTGCCGTGAAGCCGGCGTGCTGTTCGTCATGAACGACCGCGCCGATCTCGCGCGCTTGCTCGGCGCGGGCCTGCACGTGGGGCAGGAGGATCCGCTCCCCTCCGATGTCCGCAAGGTTCTGGGCGGCGAACTGCCCCTCGGCTACTCCACGCACAATCTGAAGCAGTTGCGTGAAGCGGCCGCGGAGCCGGTGGATTACATCGCGATCGGCCCCATTTTCGGCACCGTCAACAAGCGGAATCCGGACCCCATGGTGGGCTTGGAGCCGCTGCGCCAGATCAGCGAAGGATTGGGGCGGCCCCTGGTGGCGATCGGGGGCGTCACGCTCGAGAATGCCGCGCGCCTCTTCGAGATCGGTGTCGCGGGCGCGGCGATCATTGGGGATCTTTACGCACTGGGCGATACGGCGGAAGATATCGAACGCCGCGTGTCGCGATGGAATCAGCGCTATCCTGATTCCCATGCGTGACGCCTCCGCAGCGCCAGAATCCACCGTGCCCGCGGCCGGCCGGAGCGGTCTCGTCAAGGGCTTGGGACTTTTCGACGCCACCGCCATCGTGATGGGCTCCATGATCGGCTCGGGCATCTTTATTGTCTCCGCCGATATCGCTCGCCAGGTGGGCTCACCGGGCCTGTTGCTCGCCGTTTGGGGAGTCACCGCCGTTCTTACGCTCGCGGCCGCTCTGAGCTACGGAGAACTGGCGGCGGCAATGCCCCGCGCCGGCGGCCAGTACGTTTATCTCCGCGAAGCTTACGGCCCGCTTAGCGGTTTTCTCTATGGCTGGACGCTCTTCACGGTGATCCAGACCGGAACCGTCGCCGCCGTCGCGGTCGCTTTCGCGAAGTTCGCCGGCGTGCTCGTGCCGGCCATCTCGGATTCGAACATTCTGCTTACCCTTGGCGTGCTGCGCATCAGTTCCTTGCAAGCGCTGGCCATTGCGGTACTGGTGTTTCTCACCTGGTGGAACACTCAGGGATTGCGCTATGGAGCCATCCTGCAAAACGTGTTTACGGTCACCAAGACGGGCGCTCTGCTCGGGCTTGTTCTGCTCGGCTTCGTTGTGGGCTCGCGTTCGCATAGCGCGCCGGCGAGTTTCGAGAATTTCTGGCCGCCCGCGCTTGGCTGGTGGGAAGGGCTGCGGCTGGTGGGCGTGGCCACCGTCGGCTCTCTATTTTCATCGGATGCGTGGCAGAATGTCACCTTTACCGGAGAAGAGGTGCGCAACCCGAAGCGCAACCTGCCGCTGGCGCTGGCGATCGGCGTGATCACGGTTTCCGCGCTCTACCTCGCCACCAACTGGATCTATCTCCGCGTGCTTCCCTTCGAGGTGATTCAGAATGCGCCGGCGGACCGCGTGGGGACGGCGGCCGCGGAAGTCATGCTCGGGCCCGTGGCGCGCCAGGTGATGGCCGTCGCCATCATGGTTTCCACCTTTGGCTGTATTAACGGGATGCTGCTCGCGGGCGCGCGTGTTTATTACGCCATGTCGCTCGACGGCCTTTTCTTCAAGGCCGTGGCCAGGCTTCATCCGCGCACGTACAGCCCGAACACGTCGCTCGTCGTGCAATGCGTCTGGGCGAGCCTGTTGTGCCTCACGGGCACGTATAGCGATTTGCTCGATTACGTGATCTTCGCCGTGCTTATCTTTTACGTGGCCACCACTCTTGCCGTATTTGTTCTGCGCCATACCCGCCCCGGTATGGCGCGGCCCTACCGTGTGATTGGCTATCCGGTTGTTCCGGCGTTCTATATCGTGTGCGCTTCCTCGATCTCGCTGCTGCTGCTGATCCACAAGCCGCGTTTCACCTGGCCGGGGCTGGGCCTCGTCCTTCTGGGTGTGCCCGTCTATTATCTTTGGAAGCGCTTCCGGCCGGCCTGAGCGCTTTCTCTTCGCGACGGGGCGAGACTTCAGGGCGCGGGCGCGTGGCTCACGGTCACGAAGTCCGGCGGGCGTGGGAGAATAAAGAGCGAGCGCAACGGAGCCGAGCCACCCATCCGGCCGGCCCGACTCGCCGCCTCGCTATCGATTTTTGAGCCAACATGCCCCGCAAGCGATTTCGCCTGGAACTAAAGCAGGAAACCATCTATCTGGGGGACCGCACTCTGGTCTTCCACACCGTGAAGCTGCCGCGCCTTGAAGAGGCCGGTGAACCGTTCCGCGACCTGGACGCGCTTGCCGCGCGGGCCGTGGAAGCCGCCGATGCGGGCGCCGATGTCATCGACCTCTCCGCGATGAGCCTCAGCCCGAACCGCTGGCCGGTGAGCGCCGAGGTGGAGTTGCGCGGCGTTGTGCCCATGGTGAAGCGCCTGCGAAAAGAGAATATCCAGTGGATCGCGGTAACTACCTGCCACGCGGAGGTGGCCGCGGAAGCGCTGAAGCACGGCGCGACGTTCATCAACGATCCGAGCGGGCTGAAGGTGGATCCGGAACTCGCTCCCGCGGTGAGCCAGTACGACGGCGCGTTGATCGTGTCGCACATGCGCGAGACGCCGCCCGCCTGGGGGCAGCTCGCCCCGCTGCACGACCCCGTGAACGAAGCGCTTGTGGTGCTTCGCGCGAACGTCAACCGCGCGCTCCGGGCCGGGGTGCCGCGCACGCGCATCCTGGTCGATCCGGGGCTCGGCCTTGGCAAGCGCAAGGAAGAAAACTCACAGATCCTCGGGCATTATGAGAGATTTCGCGAAATCGAATACCCGGTTGTGATCACGGTGGCCGGCAAACAGTTCGGGGGCGACGTGGCTCCGGATTCGACGGAATACGCGGAGCTTGCCGCCGCCGGCTTCGCGCTGCAGGCGGGTGTACACGCGATTCGGGGGCCCAACGCGGGCGGCTACCGCACCATGGCGAATGTCATCGATCCGCTGCTGATCGCGCGCGACGCGGAGTTCGGCCGTAAGCGGCCCGCCCCGGCGTCAAGGCCCCGCACCGAGCCGGTTCACCCCTTGGCGGATACCGGGTACGCCGCCAGCCGCAAGGGCAAGCTGCCCCCGCTGCGTCCGCGAATTCGCAACGATTAGCTCCCTGGATACACCAGGCGGCTGGATGCCGTTCAACGCTGGCAGCGCGGGCAATAATGCGTGCCGCGTTGCGCCACTACCGTGCGTTCGATTGGGTGACCGCAGCGCGGACACGGCCGGCCCTTGCGTCCGTAAACCTGATGCCTCTCCTGGAAGTCCCCGCGCTTCCCTTCGGCGTCGAGGTAATCGGAGATCGAAGAGCCGCCCCGCTGAATGGCTTCGAGGAGAAGCGCTTGCATGGCGCCGTGGAGTTCCGCCGCTTTCGCTCGCGATACCTGGGAAGCCGGCGTGAGCGGATGAATCCTCGCCTGGAATAGCGCCTCGTCCGTATAGATGTTGCCCATTCCGCGCAGAAACGCCTGATCGAGCAGAAGGTTTTTGACGGCTCTCTCATGGGAGGCAAGCGCGCGAACGAAATTTGCGCGTGAGATGTCGAGAGGATCCGGCCCGAGAGCGAGCGCGTCTTCTCCCGGGATCAGTTCAAATCTGCCGAA
>CAZXBZ010000223.1:0-6418 GCA_964639135.1 uncultured Solibacteraceae bacterium
CCGCGGCTTGTTTAGCGGCACATTGCAGCCGGGCTGGGACGAAAGCTGGGGCCTCGGCCAGGTTACGTACAGCGCCACTGGGCCGGACATCGGCAATGGCGAAGTTCCCGAGCCTTCCACGATCGTTCTTGGCGGTCTCGGACTGGCGCTCCTCGCTCTGGCGAAGGTCCGCCGCAGCCGCAAGGCCTAAGACCTGATTTTCTTATCCGATACGTTCACTTAGACCAGTCAATCCAGTCCTTCGGCGGTTCCCCTCGGGGAACCGCCATTATTTTTTTGTCGTAAGAGTCTGGGAGGAGCGTATTCGTTTGGGGGGTCTGGGGCCGGCGCTCAGCGAACGATGCCCTCAATGGGGCTGCTGGCGCTGGCGTAGAGCCGCTTCGACATGCGGCCCGCGCGGCAGGCCAAGCGCCCGGCCGCGACCGCCAGTTTCATCGCTTGCGCCATCAATTCGGGCTCCGGGCTCTCGGCGATGGCGGTGTTCATCAGAATCCCATCGAAGCCCATCTCCATCGCGATCGTCGCGTCGGAAGGTGTTCCCACGCCGGCATCGACGATGAGCGGGACATCGGTAATCTTCTCGCGCAAAATGCGCAGGTTGGTGTGATTCTGGATTCCCAGGCCGGAGCCGATGGGCGCCGCGAGCGGCATAACGGCGGCCGCGCCGGCATCCCGCAAGCGCCGGGCGTTGATCAGGTCGTCGGTGGTGTAGGGCAGGACGATAAACCCTTCCTTGGCCAGCACTCTGGTTGCCTCAAGCAGCCCTTCGTTATCGGGGAACAGCGTTTCCTTATCACCGATGACTTCGAGTTTCACCCAATCGGAAATTCCGAGCTCGCGAGCGAGCCGCGCGGTTCGGATGGCTTCGTCGGCGGTATAGCAACCGGCGGTATTCGGGAGGATGAAGTGTTTTTCCCGGTCAATATAATCGAGCAGGGATTCCTTCGAGCGGTCCATCAGATTGACGCGGCGCACCGCCACCGTCACCACCTCGGCTTCGCTCGCCTCCGCGCACCGCGCATTCTCGGCGAAGCTCCGGTACTTTCCGGAACCAATAAACAATCGGCTGCGAAACTCGCGTCCGGCGATTACCAAATTATCGGCCATAGCTCCATTCTATCGCCGGGCGGGTGGCACGGTCAGCGAGCGCCGATCCTCAGGAGGATGGCCTTGGCGGTGTGAAACATGGTGAGAAAATCCAGCGCGGGAGAGAGGTGCTTGATGTAGTAGAGATCGTATTCGAGCTTGCGGATAGTGTCCTCGAGAGAATCTTCGGGCGCATGGTGAATTTGGGCCCATCCCGTGATGCCCGGCTTCACGCGATGCCTCTGGGTGTAAAGCGGGATTTGCGTTACCAGGTCCGCTTCGAATTCGGGCATCTCCGGCCGCGGCCCGACGAGGGTCATCTCGCCTCGCAAAACATTGAAGAATTGGGGTAATTCGTCGATTCGGGTAAGACGGATCCACTTCCCTACCCTGGTGATGCGGGGGTCGTTTTCCCTGGCCCGCACCGGCCCGCCCAAGCGTTCATCGACGCCGGCGTACATGGAGCGAAACTTCAGGAACTCGAACGGATCGCCGTTTCTCCCGATGCGAACCTGGCGGAAGAGGACGGGGCCGGGGGAATCAAGACGCACGGCAATCGCGGCCAGAAGCATCAATGGCCACGTGAGCAGAATCCCTGCTAGTGCAATCACGCGCCCGTAGATCTCTTGCAACGCCAAGACCCAATGACGGGGACGGAAGGCGGGCGAGAAAACCAACTGGTTCAGAGTGACCGTTTCTATCGCGACCCGGCCGAAAATCTCTTCGTATATTGTGCCGATGTTCTCAACATTCAGGCCGAGCATGCTGCAGGTAAGAAGCTGGCTTCGGATCTCATCGTCCAGTTCCACTGAATCGGCGACGGCCACGCGTTCGGGCCGCAATTGCTGCACGGTATCCGCGAGAGACATCGCGGCCATGCCAGACGCCGCCTTCCGCGGCGAGCCCGGCTGCCTGCTTTCCGGATGGAGACTTCGCAGACAGGCAATGGTCGCAAACCCGGCTTCCGGAGTTTCTTCGATGAAATCCCTTACACGCTCCACAAGCGGAGAATCGCCCAGAAACAAGACTCCCTGCCTCCCGGAGCGCCGCACCACTCCGGCACTATAAAAGGACCGCCAGAGCAACAGAAAGAGCCCCGCCAAGGCGGAGCCATAGAGCATCACCCAGCGCGAGAGAACAATCTGCGTTTTTGAGTAGCTGGCGATAGCCTGCACAAGAAAGGCGACACCGAACACAAGCAGCAGGTCTTGCACGAGGGCCGGGAAGGAGTGTACCCGGATCCGCTCGTAAAGACCCAGGAAGTACATCCCCAGCAGCACGGTCGCCACTACTCCAAGGATCTCGATCAGCCCGTTATCGAGCAGCAGGAATAGCTCGAGATCCATCGGCGGAATCAGGCCCTGGCTTCTTGCGAACAGGTACGCGAGCAAATAACCGCCCGCCAGCAAGCCGGCGTCGCCGATGAGCAAGTAGAAGATGCGACGCTTAAACATTCGCGATTTGGAGATATTTGGCGGCGGTTCCGTCACGCCGCCGACACTATCGAAGGTACCATGTGTACGGGGTTTAAGCGTTTCATCATCCGGCTGGGCGGCGCGGGCCCGGTGAGGATTCCGTGCCCAGTAACGATAGCAGCAGCCAAGCGGCGAGCGCGAGAAAGAGGTCCGTGCTTTCCGGCGTGCGGCCGGGCAGGCAGCGCTGCGCCGCTTCGCCCGCGGCCAATAGAACAAGCAAAGCCGGCGTGCCCACTCTCGGGGGGATTCCTCTTCTTGCCAGGATGAAGATCGTCGCGCCATAAAGGAAGAACTTCCCGGCGAAATGGTGGATGGCGGTGATGGGTGAAATCTCGAAAACAGCCGTGAACGGAATCCAGCCAAAAGCTTGGGGCTGGGCGGCGAAGGCAAACGGACGGAATTCCTCGATAAGAACGGCAAGGGGCAGCAGGATCGACAGCGCGCGTTCCAGCGTCCCTGGCCGCAAGAAGACGCCCGCGGCGCTCCCCAGGAACGCGGCCACCCATTCGCCTCCGGTGAACGGAATATTTCCGAAGAGCGGCCTGAGAAACAAAAAGGCCACCATCACGAGGAGACGCCATCCCTCTCGTAATGGCGGTTTTATCGCCAGGCGCACGAAGTAAGCGGCCGCCGCAAGGACCAGCAGCACCGTAAACGCCTGCATCCCATCCCCCAGTTGCACCACCGGGCCGAGGGCGTTCCGCAAATGGGGCAGGCGATAACGGGGAATGAACGGGAACGTTTGGCCGGCGAAAAAAGCGATCGCCAGCGCGGCGGCCGGTGCGTACACACGGGCGGCTTTCAGGCTGGAGACTTCGTGGCGGGCAAGGCTGGCCAGCCATGGGGCCACCACACACCCCAGAGCCGCCCCGGCGGTATTCCCGAGCAAAACGCTCATCCTGCTCACGCGCCCTGGAAGCCATCCCTGCAGCAACTCGATCAGGAAGGAGAGCGCGGCGCACAGCAAAACCACGGGCACGGCGCGCCCTCCGCCGCGGAACGCCAGGCGGCCGCTGACGCCCAAGGGGACGAACAGGGCGATGTTCAGAAGGAAATCGGCCAGACCGGAGCGGCCGCCCGCCCAGTCCCAGGAGAGCCAGGGGCCGGGCGCGCCCGGCTTTGGCGTCCATGGGAACAGACACAGATAGATCACCAACACCGCATAAGCGGCGAAGAGCTTCGCGGCGGAGTTCAGGCGCATTATTCGATCACGGGATCGCCCGCATCCTCCGCCATCGCGCGCCGGAGAGTCTTGCGCCGGGACGGGCAGATGCCGCGTTTACTCGATCGCGCAAATGCGGCGATCTCCCGGGCCACCTCGGGGCCCGCGTCAAGCTGTTCCAGGGCTTCTTCCCTCGACAACCCGCTCGTGTACAAAAGGCGGAAGGCTTCTTTCACGGCCCGCACATCGGAACTCTTATACCCGGCGCGCCGCATGCCGACAATGTTGGGGCCGATCGCCTCCACATTGAAGCCCACCGTGAGCATAAACGGCGGGATATCGAGGTTGACCCTGGTGTTGCCCCCGACCATGGACAAGCGTCCGATTCTCGAATATTGATGAATGACGACGCCGCCCGAGATAAAAGCGCCGTCCTGCACTTCCGTATATCCGGAAACCAGGGAGCAACTGGCGATGACGATGTTGCTGCCGATCACACAATCGTGGGCGATGTGCCCGGAGGTCATTACGTAGTTGTCGTCACCGATAACCGTGACCGATTCAGGCTTTGTGCCGCGAGAGATTGTGTAGTGCTCGCGGATACGATTTCCGTTGCCGATCCGCAGATAGGAGCGCTCCCCGGTGAAGACTTTATCCAGCGGGTCGGTTCCGAGAGCGGTGCCGGCGGAGATCTCGTTCCTCTCCCCCATCGTCGTCCAGCGCTTGACGTACACGTAGGGTTCAAGGCAGCAGCGGGCGCCAATCTCCACGTCCCTTTCGATGACGCAAAATTCGCCGATATGACACCCCGGCCCCACGGTCGCCTCCGGATGAACGACGGCGGTGGGAGCCACGTAAGCGGACGGATGAACAGCCACAATTCAGTATCCTACTAGGGAATGAGACACGCGGACCTCATGCCGCGCGGGCGTGGGATGGGAGGCAGGCGACGATGGAAGTGTGGCGCATCGCGGAAGCTCTGGGGCTGACCTTCGAAGGGAACGGCGAGCGGCGGATTGAAGGGGTGGCGGAATTGGGGCTGGCGGGCGCGGCCGATCTCGCCTATGCCGGCAACCGCAAAGCCCTGGAAGAGGCTCCCGTTTCCGCCGCGGGGTGTCTGATCGTACCGGCGGACTATCCGAACACGGAACAGCGGACTCTGATTCGCTCGCGGCAGCCCCGCGCGGATTTCGCCCACGCCGTGCGGCTCTTTCACCCGCGGCCGACGAGAATGCCGGGTATCCACCCCGCGGCGAAGGTCGCCGGCGACGCGGTGATTGCCGGGAGCGCCTCGATCAGTGCCGATGCGGTGATCGGTTCAGGAAGCGTCATTGGCGCAAATTCTTACGTTGCGCCCGGCGTGGTGATCGGCGATTTTGTGCGTATTGGAGCCCATTCGACGATTCATCCCAACGTCACGATTTACGACGAGGCCGTGATCGGCGATCACGTGGTGCTGCACGCCGGATGCGTTCTGGGCGCGGATGGATTCGGGTTCGTGATGAGCAACGGCCGTTATGAACAGTTTCCGCAAGTGGGGCGGGTGGTGATCGAGGATTACGTGGAAATTGGCGTCAACAGCACGGTGGACCGGGCGGCGCTGGGCGTCACACGAATTGGCGAGGGAACGAAGATCGACAACATGGTCCACATCGGCCACAACTGCCGGATCGGCAAACACGTGATTATCGTGGCGCAGACGGGCCTTTCGGGCGGGGTGATCGTCGAGGACTATGCCGTGATCGGCGGACAGGTGGGGATCGGCGATAAGGCGCGCATCGAGACTCGCGCCACGCTAGGTTCGGGATGCGGCGTATTGAGTTCGAAAATCGTGCGCGCCGGAGAGGTGGTATGGGGCACCCCGGCCCGGCCGCTCAAGGAATACCTGGTGCAACTCGCCAATCTTTCCAAACTCGGCAAACTGCGTGAACAGGTGGCCTCGATGCGGGAGCGGCTGGAGAAACTCGAGGCGAAATTGCCCGCTCCGCCAGTGTAATCCGAAGACCCCGGCAAGCTCTTACGAAAAAATTCACCGCTCCTCCGCAACATTTTCCAGTCACGCGGGTTAACACCAATAGCGATGAGATGAAAAAAATGCCGGGCTCCTCACGGTGGAAGCCGGGACTGTTGAAGATGACATTGGAAGAGGTGAAGACCATGAAGAAGCGAACTATTTTTGTTGCCGGGCTGGCCATTTTGCTCACGGCGGCGTTTACCTGGGCGCAGGGCCCGGGACGCATGCGTGGCATGGGACCGGGCGGGAGCGGCATGCGCGGCATGGGGCCGGGCAACTTCGGTGAATCCTGCGCGGGTTGCAACCTGGTTTATAACCCGATGATGGCGCGCTTGCTGGATCTTACGGACGCCCAAAAGGATGCGATCCGAAGCGAATCGAACGCGGCGAGGGAGCAGACCCTGAAGCTGCGCACTCAACTGCGCGAGGCTCGCGGGCAGATTGCCGGCGCGGTGAACAACGCGGCAAGCGATGCCACCCTGGAAGGGCTCGCGAAACAGGTGGGCACCCTCGAGAGCGAGATCCTGACGGTTTCGCTGAAAGCGAGATCCACAATCCACAACCAGATTCTTACCGCTCCGCAGCGCGCGAAACTCGCGGAGATGCGCGCGGACCGGCAGAACCAGCGGCAGAGCCAACGCAACCGGCGTCTGAACCGCTTCAAGCAGGGACAGCCCGCGG
>CAZXBZ010000224.1:0-6403 GCA_964639135.1 uncultured Solibacteraceae bacterium
CTCACCCTCGGCGGCTTCGATCATCTCTACCGTCCATTCTACCTCGAGGACACCGATCTGGGCTGGGAGGCGTGGAAGCGCGGCTGGAAGGTGCTCTATGCGTCGAACAGCCTCGTCTATCATGAGCATCGCGGCACAATCGGCAAACGGTTCTCGGCCTCTTACGTCGAAACCGTCATCGAAAAGAACCGTATACTGTTTCACTGGAAACACGTTCTTCATCCGGGCAAGCTGGCATCGTATTTCGTTCGTTTAATAACCAGAACCATCGTGAATCTGGCGGGCGGGCAAACGCCGCGCGGAGTATCCGGACGTGCCGCGTGTCTCGCCCTCGCCCAATTACCGGAAGTGCTCCGCCGGCGCTGGCAAAGCGCGCGCCACGCCAGGCGCGGCGATATGGAAGCGCTTGGCCTGCACCAGCCCGATGTATTTCACGACCGGTTTCTTCACGCGTACCCCCGCTCGGGGCCGCAATTCGAGCGCCTGCAAATCCTTTTTCTCTCGCCCTATCCCATCTACCCGCCCCACCATGGCGGCGCCACCTTGATGTATCAGACGCTCGCTCATCTGACGGAGCTTGCGGATGTTCACCTGGTCGTGATGCTGGAAGCCGAATCCGAGCGCGAAGCTCACCTCGAGCAAGCGCATCGCTTTGCGTCGATGCACACGGTGGTCCGGCCGCCCGCGACGGCCTCGAACCGGTTCGGGCTTCTTCCCAAGGCGGTTCGCGAGTTCGCCATCCCCGATCTGCACACTCTGCTTGACCGCCTCATCCTCGAGAACGCCATAGACGTGCTCCAGGTCGAATATACCCAGCTCGCCCAATACGCGAAGCCGTACCGCCGTGTCGTCACAAGTTTGTTTGAGCACGACATCTACTTCCAGAGCGTCGGCAGAAGCCTGCGGGCGGCAAGGGGAGTGGATACGTTTCGTATCGCCCTGGAATATCTCCGCGCGATTCGCTACGAACTGACCACCCTGAAGCAAATGGATTACATCCAGGTCTGCACCGAGACCAATCGGCGCTATCTTGAGAGATATTCTCCCGCTCTCGCCGCTCGCACGGATGCGGCGCTGCGAGCGGGCATCGACATTTCATCATTTGGGAACGGCGCTTCATCGAGGGATCGGGACACGCTCCTGTTCGTCGGAAACTTTCGTCATCCTCCGAACCGCGAAGGCTTGCAATGGCTGCTTTCGGAGGTAATGCCGGCGGTCATCGGCAAGAGGCCGTCGGCGCGGCTGCGTATCGTGGGGCCGAACCCGCAACTCCTCAGCCTGCATTCTCCCTTGCCCGATTGGCTGACTATCCTGGGGCCCGTGGAGGATGTGCGTCCGCACTTGGAGCAGTGCGCCTTGTTCGTGTGTCCCGTGCTCACCGGCTCCGGGGTACGTGTGAAGCTGCTGGAAGCCTTTGCCGCCGGCATTCCAGTGGTGGCGACATCGATTGGCGCGGAAGGGTTGGCCGGCCCCGGCGCTCGCGTTTGCGCGGTTGCGGATTCACCCGAGGCTTTCGCCGCCGAGGTGCTTCGGCTGCTGAACCAGCCGGAAGCCGGGCTCAAAGTGGCGAAGGACGCGCGCGCGATGGTGGAAGCCGATTGGGACGCCAGGAAAAACACGCACCGTCTCGTGGCCCGATATCATGAACTGCTGAAGCGGAAAGCGGAACAACCAAGCCAGTCCGCCGCGGAGCACCCGCGCTCGATACCCGATCTTCCGCTTTAGGGAGCGGCCGCCGCGCTCGTGGTTTTCAGGTGTTTCCCCAGACGCTTGACGATCTCGCTGGCATCCTTGTCGAGAGTCACATTCCGGGTGTTCCTATGGCTAAGGAAGGCGCTCCAGACCACGACGCGGCTCTGCCTGTCCACCAGGAAATACGTTCCATCGGAGCGTGAAAATACCGAAGGCCTGTGTACCGCCGTCGCATAGGCATCGGCCATCGAGGAAACCCCGCCGCCATCCTTTTTCGTTGCGGCCTCCTCTTTCTCAACTTCGGGCTTTGGTTTTGGATACAGCTCATCCATCGACTGTTCGAAGGCGGTACCGACGGAATCCGTGAGAATGAGATCCGCGAGCGCCGGATCGGTGACAACGGTCAGTACATTCGAGCGGGTAAGCTGGCTGGCCAGGAAGAGATTGAAGCCAGATCGCATCGGGAGCACGTAGACATTGGCCCCGGATTCCAGTTCGGCGGAAACCGCGAGGCCCGTTAAGCAAAGAGCGCCCAGCGCCATCATCCAATGCCGGCGGAGTAGACGTGGCATCATAATGTATTTTTACAGACGTATTATCCCGGGCGAAAAGCCGAACCTGGCAAGACTGGCACGACGACATTGGCAAACGCTCGAACCACAATCATCATTCCGAACTACAATGGCGCGCCCCACCTGGCGAAGCTGTTCCCTAGTATTGCAGCACAATCCAGGCGGCCGGCGCGGGTTCTGGTTGTGGATAACCAGTCAACGGACAACTCTCGAGAAGTCGCGGGGACCGGCGCGGATTGGCTGCAATTGGAGCGAAACCTTGGGTTCGCGGCCGCGATCAACCGCGGCCTAAGCGAGGTAAAAACGGAGTTCGCCGCCCTCGTGAATTCGGATGTTGTGCTGGACCCTGTCTTGCTGGCCGCGCTGGAGGACTCTCTGGCCGATGCCGCGGCCGCGTTCGCCTGCCCGCTCCTCCTCGCGGCGGATAACGAGGAATTCATCGACGGTGGATGGGATCTATTGAGCCGCTCCGGCTGTCCCTTGCGCGCCCTGCATCGGGAAAGCCGTTCGCACCCGGATGCTTCCCGGCCTCGCCGCCTGCAATTTCCGCCAATGACGGCCGCTCTCTTCCGTACGGCGCTATTCCGGGAAGTGGGTTTTCTCGATGAAGGATTCGTAAATTATCTGGAAGATGTCGAATTCGGGTTACGCGCCGCCCTGGCGGGGTACGATGGCGTCTTCCAGCCGGAAGCGCGCGCGGTTCACGCGGGCAGCGCCACGCTTGGCGTCTGGAGCGCCAAATCCACCTACTGGAACGCGAGAAACCAGGTGCTGCTGCTCGCCCGGCATTACTCGTCTTCAAGATTGCGAAGCTGGTGGCGGCCCATCCTGGTTGGAAATCTCCTGTTCGTGGCCCTCGCGGCGCGCCGGGGACATTTGCTGGCGGCGATGAAAGGAAAGGTGGAAATTCTCGGGGCGTGGCGGCGATGGCGCGCGATCCAGCCGGCCGATTCGGCGGCCGGCATACGCGAGCCAGACCGCCGCCTCGCCGCGGCTATTGAAGCGAGTGAACTCGAGATCGAGGAGCGGAGCCGGCCGCAACGCATGCCGTCTTTCTGGAGAGCTTACTTCGCCATGGGCGGCGTCGTGAAGAGGAAGCGCCATGACCCGTAACTCGGAGCCAGACGCCGCGCCACTGGGCGCGGTGCTCGTCACGCACAACTCGGCTCATGTCCTCGGCGCGTGTCTTGACAGCCTGCGTTCCTACTCCGTGCCGGTCGTGGTGGTGGATAACGCCTCGGCTGACGGCGCCGCGGCTCTCGCCGGGGCCATGGGCGCGCGCGTGATCGCGAACAAGACCAATCGAGGGTTCGCGGCGGCCGCGAATCAAGGCATCGCCGCGACTGCTTCCCCCTTCGTGCTTCTCCTGAACCCGGACGTCGTACTCACCGCGTCGCCGCTTCCGCTTCTGGAAGCTTTTCAGAATCCCAGGGTAGGCGCCGCCGCCGCGACGCTCCTCGGGGCCGATGGCAAGCCACAGTATTCCTTTCAATTCCGCCGGTTCCCAACTCCTCTTTTGTTAATTTTTGAGACGCTCGGCTTGAATCGCCTTTGGCCGTCGAACCCCGTCAACCGGCGCTACCGTTACCACGATCTCGATTGGGAAAAGCCCGGCGTCGTGGAACAGCCGGCGGGCGCGTTTCTCTTGCTTCGTAAAGCGGCGTGGGCCGCGGCCGGCGGATTCGACGAACAATTCTGGCCGGTCTGGTTTGAAGATGCCGACTATTGTTTACAACTGGTCCGAAACCACTACACCGTATGGCGCGTTCCCTTGGTGGCGGGGGTACATGCCGGAGGTCACTCGATCAAAGGCTTGGATCAAGCCCAGCGTCAGCTATACTGGTACCGAAGTCTGCTTCAGTATGCCGCGAAACATTTTTCAGTCATCTGGGTTCGCATGATCGGCTTGTCCGTCTTGATTGGGGCGATTCCAAGGGCGCTCTGTGGCCGGTCGGCATCCGTAAGCGGCATCCACGGAGTAAAGCCTGTGTTAGCGTTCGCAATCAAGACAGTTCTTCGCGGAAGGCCACCGGCCAGCAGACCGGCGTCAGGTTCCCCCGATAGCCGGCAAGAATCTTAGAAGGACACGCTTCGCTTCTATGGCTGATTCTCTCTCAGAACGAGATTTTGCTCCCATCCCACCGGATTTCGTATCGATCACAATCGTTACTTACAACAGCGGCCGCTTTATCAAGCGTTGTCTCGAATCCGTGCTCGAGCAGCGATATGAAGCGAAAGAGATCATCGTCATCGATAACGCATCGACGGATGGGACCATCGATATCCTCGATCAGTTCGCCGACCGCTGTACGATCATCCTGAATGAAGAGAACATCGGTTTTGCCGCCGCGCAGAACCAGGCGATACAGCTCACCCAAGGGAACTGGGTGCTCACCCTCAACCCGGATGTGCTGTTGCTGCCGGATTTTATTGATTCACTCGTGAGCGCCGGCAACATGAATCCGGAAGTCGGAACCGTATGCGGTAAGCTACTCGCCATCCGCGCCACGTTCGACTTCCACGAAAAGCCGCTGGTCGATTCCACGGGCATTTACTTCACTCCCATGCTGCGGCATCTCGACCGCGGGAGTCAGGAAGTGGATAACGGGCACTTCACCAAGATCGAATACGTCTTCGGCGCCACCGCGGCGGCGGCCCTGTATCGCGCCGAGATGATCCGCGATATCGCGGTCGACGGTGAGTTCTTCGATCATGATTTCTTCGTTTACCGGGAAGACGCCGATGTAGCCTGGCGCTCCCAGCTTGCCGGATGGAAGTGCCTCTACACGCCGATGGCGCGGGGTTACCATGTGCGCAATGTGCTGCCCGGCAACCGGCGCGCGCTTCCCGCGGAGATCAATATGCACTCCGTGAAGAACCGGTACCTGATGCGCATCAAAAACATTTCGATGCCCATGTACCGGCGGTTCTTCTGGTCGATTCTGTGGCGCGACCTCGTGGTGATCGGCTGCTGTGTGCTCTGGGAGCACTCCTCCCTCAAGGCATTTTGGTTCCTTACGCGAAACTGGTCGAATTCGATGAAGAAACGGAAGCAGGTAATGAGCCGGAAGCGCGTCTCGGACCGTTACATCGAAAGCTGGTTCTCCTACAACCCGATGTCCAAGCAGGCACCCGCCGAGTTCGATCCGCGGGCGTCCGTTACCCACCCCGAGGCGGCACATTTCTGAGGCCGCCACGATGCGTATCGCACTCCTCGGAACACGCGGCATTCCAGCGGCGTATGGGGGTTACGAGACATTCGCGGAAGAACTATCGACACGCCTCGTTGAACGCGGGCACTCGGTTACCGTTTACTGCCGCGATACGCACTCCGAAAAGCGATACCGCGGCGTGGACCTCCAGTGGCTGCCCACCGTGCGCAATAAGTACCTCGATACTCTGGCGCACTCCGCGCTGAGCACGGCGCATCTCCTGTTCCATCGTTACGACGCGGTGCTCTACTGCAACGCCGCCAATGCAATCTTTACAATTCTGCCGCGCCTCGTTGGAATGCCGGTCGCATTGAACGTGGATGGTATCGAACGTCTCCGCAAGAAATGGAACAGCGCCGCGCGGCGGTGGTATCAGCTATCCGAATTCCTGGCTACCCGGTTCCCCACGGTGATCGTGACCGATGCGCGGCAAATCGCCGCCTACTACCGGAATCAGTACGCCGCGGAATCCTCTTGTATTCCCTACGGCGCGCCGGTGGAGAAGATTGCATCGACCGGTGCGCTCCAGGCGGCCGGCGTGGAACCGGACAATTATTGGCTTTATGTCACGCGCTTTGAACCGGAGAACAACCCGCTACTGGTGAGAGAGGTATTCGAAGCGGTGGAAACCTCCAGGCACCTGGTGCTTGTGGGCGACGCGCCTTATGCCGCGGCTTATATCGCGGCCATCCGGGATACGAATCATCCCCGTGTTCACCTGCCCGGAAGTATTTATGGGAAGGGATACCACGAGTTGCAATCCCACTGCTATGGATACGTCCATGCAACCGAGGTCGGCGGTACGCACCCCGCTCTCATCGAAGCCATGGGCAAGGGAAATCTTGTCCTGTACCTGAACACTCCCGAAAACGCCGAGGTAGCGGGAGATACCGGTATTCCGTTTGAAAAGCACACGCTTCGCGAGGT
>CAZXBZ010000225.1:0-6403 GCA_964639135.1 uncultured Solibacteraceae bacterium
CCGGCGAATAAAGGTTTTGCAGACCTCTGCCTTACCACTTGGCTACCGCGCCGGGGATGATCGGGAGAACAACTAGGCATGGCGCTCGGCCGCCAGCGTGAGGATGGAGGCACGGGCCGGAATCGAACCGGCGTACGAGGTTTTGCAGACCTCTGCATGACCACTCTGCCACCGCGCCGCTACAAGCTCAATCCGGCGGTAAGCCATCACCGAGCCAGCTTCTAGGCTACCGTTCGGGCACGGATGCCGTCAACGTGAATACGTAATTCCCGCGACAATCCAGGCTCCGTTCTCATTTGGGTCCGGATGCGCCGCGGCCGGTCTCGCCCGGCTTCTCGCCGGGCTTATAGAGCGTGGGGGGTTTGCGCGAACGCCCGGTCTTCTTGTCGTATTCGGCCTGCTTGCGCTCCGCTGCCTTGCGCTCGGCCACATCCTGGGGAGTGCGCAGCGCCTCCCGCCGGATTTTCTCATCCTTGTCTTTCGCCAGCACGTCTCCCTTGCGCTTTTCCAGGTCTTCCTTCGCGAGTTCGAGAGAATCGTCCACCGTGTCGAGCGCCATCTGTAGTTGAAACTGGTAGCGGCTCCTGTCGCTGAGTTCCATCGTGTCGATCCGTTTCAACTTTTGAGCAAGCACGGTATGGCGCTTTACCACCTCTTCCATCCCGGTGCGGATATCCCAATTGTTCAGCAGCGCATCCCCGGCAACGGTATCGATCGTGTCCAGAATTTCCACGAAATCTTCCAGCAGGTCATGGATCAGCACGCTGCGGCCGGGCGTTTCCTTCTTGAGAAGGTCCTCCACTTGAAACAGGCGCGCTTCGGCGAATTTCGTGTAGAGAACCATGCGCGCATTCGGCTCCTGGGTGGCTCGGACCTGCTCCACTTCATCCGTGCTCAGAAAATCCCGATCCTGCCCGTGAAGCGCGACGGACAGGAGCGCGCAAAGCACCGCTAGAGCAAGCGCCAGACGCCGCGACGCCCTTGTATTCACGCTGTGTGTCTTCCGCATGCCGTCACCCTTACTTGCACCCACTTCATCATGGCCGGCGCGGATATTCAAGGCTCCACTTTTTCCACGGGCGGCAGCTTCCCGCCCTCGAACATGGCTTTCAGCATGTTGTCGCGCATACGGGAGACCGTTTGCGCGGCGCGTTCAATCGGGCCGCGGTCCACCACTTCCGCTTGCATCTGGAAATCTTCGAGTTTTCGGAGGATGCCCCGAAGGTCGATCTCCACCTTCTTGTAGCGGCGCGCCTGTTTGCGCATATCGTCGCCCGCGTCCACCACCATCTGGTACGCCTCGAGCATCGTATCCACCGCCTCGCCGAGCCCGGCCTGCGCCTGGTAGGGATCTCCGCTTCGATACACTTGGCGCGCATCGTCCAACTGGCTTTCCGCCGCTTTCAGCCCAAGCTCCGCCCGCTTCCGGACGTCGCGTTCCGCGCGCCAATCCTTCGTCTGCGCGGCAAGCGATACCGCGAAAGCGACAAACAGGAGGGCTAGTGTCTTCATGGCAATTATCGGCGCTTCTCACGCTGAAGAATCCGCAGGCGCTGGCGGGCCTTGAATTCCTCATCCTTGTTCTGGCCGGCGCTCGACGCGAGAAACGCCTCATACTCCGCGATCGCCTCCTTGTAGTTTCGGAACTTATCGAGGATGATCGCCCGCAGGTAATGGTGGCCTGGCTTCAATGCACCCAATGTCTCCAACCGCGTCAGTGCGTCGAACGCCGCCTGATACTGTTCCGCCAGGACGGCGGCGCCGGCGAATTCACTCCACGCCATCGTATCGTCCGGCTTCAGCTTGATCGCCAATCCAAACTGCCCGGCCGCCTGCACGAAGTGGCGCGCATCCCGCAATACGCGGCCGTACGCCATGCGCGCTTCCGCGTTTTCCGGCTCGGAATCCACCGCCGCCTGCATGGTTGTAGCCGCTTTCACGGCGTCCCCCGCCCGCAGATAGGCAACCGCCAGCGTCCGGCGATTCTCAAAATTCGGTTTCTCCTTAACCGATGCCTCCAGCGCGGCAATCGCTTCTTTCGCTTTTCCTCCTCGCAG
Organism: uncultured Solibacteraceae bacterium; assembly: GCA_964639135.1. Classification (GTDB taxonomy): domain Bacteria; phylum Acidobacteriota; class Terriglobia; order Bryobacterales; family Bryobacteraceae; genus JACTMJ01. The sequence goes on from CAZXBZ010000225.1 coordinate 2,058, forward strand.
CAACAGTTCCCCCGCGCGCGCCTGGGCCTGGGCGTCACCGGGGAATTCCCCATAGAGCGCCGCGGCCTTCTCAAAATTGCCTTCTGATTCGTACACCGCCGCCAGATCGAGAAGCTTCGGCCGGTACCCGGGATTGGCTTCACCTGCTTTGCGGAGCCAGGTTTCGGCGCCGGCCCTGTCCCCGCCCTTGAGGCAAGCCGCTCCCATGCCGGCAAGCGCATCCGCTCGCGCGGGATCGATCGAAAGCGCGGCCTCGAAGCGGCTCCGCGCGCCCTCATCGCCGCCTTCGGCAAGCTCCGCCATCCCCGTCGCCACCAGCAGATCGACGGTCTTCGGCTGCGACGGCTTCAAGTTTTCCGCCTTCGCGAGTTGTTCCGCCGCCTCTTCGAAGTGCTTCGTATTCGCGAGAGCTTGCGCGTAATTAAGGCGAAGTTCGTAGATCTCTGGCTGCGCTTCCACGAGCTTCTCGTAGTGAGGCAGAGAGGCGGCATCCTGGCCGGTCATCGAGAGACTCAGCGCCAGATAAAAGCGGCTCGGCACATCACCGGAGTTCTCTTCCAGCGCCTGGCGGAATTGTGCAATTGCAGTTGCGTAGTCCTGCTTCTCAAAAGCCGCCATCGCCTCCGCCGTCGAGGACGATGCGGGGGACGCCGCTTTCACGGCCCGCCGCGGCGCGCCGGAGGTGTTCTGATCGCGAACGTGCGGGTCTGTTTGAGCAACTGCTTCCCGCGCGCCCGTGAGCAGAATCGCCGTTACGGTCAATCGAAGCCAGATAGCGAACAATGGAATCTCTCCGCCTCCTTTGTATCAGGATGCGGACTGGATTAGCACGGGTTTCAGGAAGCGCCCCGTGTAAGACTGCTCCGCGGACGCGATTCTCTCCGGCGGGCCGGCCGCGACAATGTCGCCGCCTCCGTCCCCTCCCTCCGGGCCAAGGTCGATAATCCAATCCGCGTTGCGGATCACATCCAGATTGTGCTCGATCACCAGAACGCTGCCGCCGTTCTCGATCAGCTGGTCAAACGCCGCGAGCAGCTTCGCGATGTCGTCGAAATGGAGGCCCGTCGTGGGCTCGTCGAAAAGGAAAAGCGTTTTCGCGCAGGAAGCCTGACCCATGTGCGCGGCCAGTTTGATGCGCTGCGCTTCGCCGCCGGAAAGCGTCGTGGCGGATTGCCCCAGCCGCAGATAGCCCAAGCCCACTTCCCGCAACACGCGAAGCTTGTTCACAAGGCGCGGCACATCGGAGAAAAAGCCCATCGCCTCATCCACCGTAAGCCCCAGCACCTGATGAATGTTCAGGCCGTTATACTCCACCTCGAGCACCGCATCCTTGAACCGGGAGCCATGGCATTCCTCGCACGTCAATTCGACATCGGCCAGGAACTGCATCTCCACCGTCACCGTGCCGTCGCCCTGGCAAACCTCGCAACGGCCGCCCGGCACGTTGAAGGAAAAATAGCCCGGCGCGAAATGCCGCTTCTTCGCGAGGGCCGTGGAAGCGAAAAGATCCCGCACGATGTCGAACGCCTTGATGTAGGTAACTGGGTTCGAGCGCGGGGTGCGTCCAATCGGGGATTGGTCCACCAACACGACATCCTCGAGGTAGCCGAGGCCCTCGATGGCGCGGCAAGCCTGCCGGAACCGCGCGTCCTCTTCATCCTCCGCCGTGCTTCTTACGGCTTTCGCGAGCGGTTTCGCTCCCAGGCCGAGCGAGCGCAGCGATTGGAACAGCACATCGTGCATGAGCGTGGATTTGCCGGAACCGGACACTCCGGTAAGCGCCACCAACTGACCCAGGGGCAACTCCACGTCGATGTTCTTCAGGTTGTGCTTGCGCGCGCCGATGATGCGCAGCGCGCCCCGCGTGGAGCGCCGGGCCGCGTCCGCTCCCAAGTCTTTTTTTGATCTCTTCCTGGAAGGAAGAGCCGCGGTGCGGCGGACGCTCAACTCGCCCCGAAGATACCGCGCGGTGAGCGAGTTGGTTCCTTCCTCGAAGAGCTCCGCGGAAGGACCGGAGAACATCACCGCGCCACCGTTTTCGCCCGCGCCCGGCCCAAGATCCACCAGATAATCCGAAGCGCGCATTACGTCCGCGTCGTGCTCCACGACGATCACGGTATTACCGAGATCGCGAAGGTCCTTGAGGATGCGGATAAGGCGCAAGGTGTCCCGCGTATGCAGGCCGATCGAGGGCTCATCGAGAATGTAGCAGGCCCCCACCAGTTGCGCGCCCAGGCAGGTCGCCAGTTGGATGCGCTGCGCCTCGCCGCCCGAGAGCGTATTCGCCAGCCGGTCCAGCGCGAGATACTCCAGGCCCACATCGTTCAGAAAGCGCAGCCGCTGCCTGAGTTCCACCAGAATCCGGGCCGCGATGCCCGCCTCTTCGGTGGAAAGATCGGCGTTCTCGAAGAATCGCCCGGCCTCGGCGATCGTCATCCGCGATACATCCGCGATCGTCATGCCGCCGACGCGCAGGTACAGCGCTTCCGGCCGCAGACGCGCTCCCCCGCAATCCGGGCAATCCGAATAGCCGCGGTACTTGTGCAGAAATACGCGGACCTGCACCTTGTACTTCTTCGTTTCCACTTCCTCGAAAAAGCCGCGAATACCGGGGAATTCCGCCGTCCCCTTGACGATAAAATCTTTCTCCTCGCGGTCCAGTTCCTCGTAGGGAACGTCCATTCGAACACGGCCCTTGGCCACGCGCTTCAGTTCATTGAACCACCAGCGGTATTGCGGGCGGCTCCACGGGTGGACCGCCCCGCGCGCGAGCGTCAGCGTGCGATCCGGGATCACCAGATCGAGATCGTAATCGATGATATTGCCGAAACCCTGGCAGCGCGGGCATGCGCCGAACGGATTGTTGAAGCTGAACAGGCGCGGTTCCGGATCCGCGAATTCAATCCCGGCGTCGCAGTTCCGGCAGACGAACTTCTCGCTGAAAAAGATCCGGTTCGGCGTCCCGCTTCCGCCCGCCTCCTCGAAGGCTACCTCCCCGCACTCGCGGTACGCGATCTCGACGCCATCCGCGATGCGTCCGCGCTCGGAGGCTTGAAGCGTCAGCCGGTCCACGAGCACGAAAAGGTCTTTCCCGAAATCGATGCCAAGCAGCGACTCGGGCGTTGAAAACTCAAAGGTCTGGCCATCCTGGTAAAGACGCGTAAAGCCGCGCTTGCGCAGGTCGAAGAGACGGTCCCTTAGCTTCCCCGCATCCGCCTTCCCCGCCGTCTTCACCGGAAACAGCAGATACCAGCGGCTGCCCGCCGGCTGCTCGAGTATCCGCTCAACCACGAAGTCCACCGTGTCGCGTTGCACGCGGCTGCCGCAATGCGGGCAGTATGTGCGGCCCACCCTCGCGAAGAGCACACGCAGGAAATCGTAGACTTCCGTGGAGGTCGCCACCGTGGAGCGGGGATTGCGCGTCTGGTTCTTTTGGCGGATGGCAATGGGCGGCGCGAGACCGTCGATCTCATCCACCTCCGGACGTTCCATCCGTTCAAGAAACTGCCGCGCGTACGCGGAGAGCGATTCCACGTAGCGGCGCTGCCCTTCGGCGTAGATCGTGTCGAAAACAAGTGACGACTTGCCGGACCCCGACACCCCCGTCACCACCGTGAAGCGATTGTGAGGAATTTCAAGATCGATGTTCTTGAGATTGTGCAGCCGCGCGCCGCGAAGGACGATATGTTCGAGCAAGGTGTTTGGCCCCAGAATCACCCGCGCCGCAAGGCAGAAACCAGAGCGGCGGCGGCGCGGAGAGCGCCACACCTCCAGTATAACGACGCCCCAGGATCTGAGCCGGAAGGCGATCCCAAGCGCCACACTGATGCGACGGGGCCAGGTAATCAATCCCCGGTCGCGTGGAAGGGCTGACGGATAGCAGCCCAAGGGGTGCGCATCGGTTCGTGACGCTCCCGAGAAAAGCGGCCATTCAGCGGTGAATGGCATCTATTTAAGCTCTCCTGTAAGATATAAAGATATTAATCTCTTGAATTATTGATTTATTCAAGGTATGCTCGACCTTCCGGCGGAAATCCCGCGCACCAAGCGCGCAACCTTTTGGGAGGAAATCGCGCCCGCCCTCTCGCGGCCGCGATCAGGATCATGCGTCACTGGATTCTCTTTCTAACCCTCTTCTTCGCGGCTGCCCTTCCGCAGTTCCCCGCGCGGAGCCAGCCGATTCACCAGGGCACCCTGGCCGGGAAGCAGAATTCCGGCCCGCTGCCCGTCACTTTGAGCAAGGACCAGACCGTCTCTTACCTGATTGAGCTTTCGAGCAGTTACTACTACGGCGCTTCAGTGAGAGTGGAAGGCTTCAACCACCAGGGAGCCTCGCTATTCACCCG
>CAZXBZ010000226.1:0-1105 GCA_964639135.1 uncultured Solibacteraceae bacterium
GGAATCCACCTACCCGAAAGAGTGCTGCGGCGCGATGGTAGGCGTCACCCGCCACGAAGCCGCCGGAGACGGCACGGAACCGGTCCCGGTGAAAGAGGTCTCACGCGCCATCCCGCTCGAGAACACCTACCAGGGCGAGCAGGCGGACCGGTACGAGATCCACCCCATGGATCTCCTCAAAACAGATAAGGAAGTGAGGGGCGAGGGGCTGGAATTGATCGGCATCTACCACTCGCATCCGGATTGCGACGCCTATTTTTCAAAGACCGACCTCGAGAACTCGTGCCCCTGGTATTCGTTTGTGGTGCTTTCCATCAAACAAGGCATCTTTGACCACGCCAACAGCTTTCTTCCCGACGCCGAGCAGACCCACGCGGCGCCAGAGACGCTTCTCACTCCGGTTTCAAGGACAGCATAAAAGGAGATTGATTACCCATGGCTAAAGTGAGCATCCCCACTGCATTGCAGCAGTTTACCGACCAGAAAGACACGATCGAGTGTTCCGGCGCCACCGTCGGCGACCTCTTGAACTGCCTCGCCGACGAGTTCGGCGGCCTGCGCAAACACCTGTTCAATGACGAAGGCAAGCTCCGCAGCTTCGTCAATGTCTACCTGAACGACGAAGACATCCGCTATCTCGAGAAAACCGACACGGCGGTGAAGGATTCCGACACGATTTCAATCATCCCCAGCATCGCTGGTGGATTTAACTAAACCTTTCGCTTTCACCCTTAGCACATTGGTTTACCAGGACTTGTTATGGCTACTATGATTGACACCGCCACCGTGGCGCTCAGCAACGAAGAAATCGAACGCTACAGCCGGCACCTGATCATCCCGGAGATCGGCATCGAGGGGCAGCGTAAACTCAAGGCCGCCAAGGTGCTCTGCGTGGGCGCGGGAGGGTTGGGAGCGCCGCTCGCCATGTACCTGGCCGCCGCGGGCGTCGGCACGCTCGGCCTCATCGATTTCGATACCGTCGATGTCACGAATCTGCAGCGGCAGATCATCCACGGCACCAAGGATATCGGCAAGAAGAAGATCGATTCCGCGTTCGAAACGCTCTCCGACATCAACCCTCACGTGAAGCTCATCCGCCACGAGG
>CAZXBZ010000226.1:1115-6382 GCA_964639135.1 uncultured Solibacteraceae bacterium
CATCCAGACGGATTACGACATCGGCGTCGACGGCACCGACAACGTCCCGACCCGCGCCCTGGTGAACGACGCCTGCGTGCTGCTGGGGAAACCGAACGTCTACGGATCGATCTTCCGCTTCGAGGGACAGGTGACGGTGCTCTGCGCGCCCGATGGCCCCTGCTATCGCTGTCTCTACCCGGAACCGCCGCCGCCGGGGCTGGTCCCATCCTGTGCCGAGGGCGGCGTGCTGGGGATTCTGCCAGGTACGGTCGGCCTGCTGCAAGCCACCGAAACCGTCAAGCTGATCCTTGGCATCGGCAAGCCACTCATCGGCAGGCTCATGACGTATAACGCGCTCGACATGAGCTTCCGCTTTTTCAAGATACGCCGCGACCCCGCCTGGGCGATCGGCGCGCCGCACCCCACCATCAAGAAGCTCATCGATTACCAGGAGTTCTGTGGAATGCCCCACGCAAGCGAGACACCCGCGCCGGCCCCGTCGCCGGTCCCCGAGATCACCGTGAAGGATCTCAAGACCAAGCTAGACCGCAAGGATGATTTCGTCCTGCTGGACGTGCGCGAACTCCATGAGCACCAGATCTGCAACCTGTCCGAAGCGAAGCTCATTCCCCTGGGCGCCCTGCCGCAACGGCTCGGCGAACTGAATCCCGGCAGCGAAGTGGTCGTCTATTGCCGCAGCGGGGTCCGCAGCGCGAAGGCTTGCGGCATCCTGAAGGAAGCCGGATTTGGAAACGTGTGGAACGTAAAAGGCGGCATCCTGGCCTGGAGCGACGAAGTCGATCCAACGGTACCGAAATACTGACCTAATCGCCGGGGCGGGTCGCACGATTCACCCCGGCGCTTCCAGCCTGGTTCGTGATATCCGCCGCGGTGACAATGCTGCACCCGGCCGCCCGCCAGCGGTGCATCAGGCCGGGCGTCTTGCTCGCTTCCAGCGCGTAGACCGCATCGGAGACCACCGCTACGTGCTTGCCGAGCCGCAGAAGGCCATCCACGGCGTTCTTCACGCAAATTTCCGTCACCACGCCGTACACGACAAACTGTTCCGGGTTGAGCCGGGTAAGCAGCGACGCGATGGAGGGCTGCGTGAACATATCAACGCTGCGCTTCTCCAGAATGAGCTGCCCCTTCCACTCCCCAGGAGCTTCGCCGTCGAGGCTGACGCGCGGGGGGTTCGCCGTCATGGTCTCGGGGACTTTCATCGCTCCCCACGTGCCCGCCACGCAGTGGGCCGGATAGTCGGCAAATTCCGAGTCGTTTTCAAAGTGGGCATCCACGGTACTCACGATGGGAATGTCATGCCTGGCGGCAAACTGTGTGAGCGCGGCCAGTTGCGGCAGAATGGCGGCCGCGCCCGGCACCACCAAAGCGCCCACCGGGTAAATAAAATCCGCCTGTGTGTCAACGTCGAGAAAAATCTGGTTCATTATCAGCTACCTGGAGCGACGCCCGCACGCTGCGCCGCAGGTTCTGGAGTTCGTCGCTCAGTTCCACCGGGTATTCCGCCGGGGATTCCAAATCGTGGTACGCCTCCGGCAGCCGCTTCAATTGGCGCAGCGCGTAATCACGGACCTTGGCAACGGCGAGCGGCCTCTGTACAAGCTCGCCCTGAAGAATCACGGGCTCAATCAGCGCATCCACATCTCCCGCGGGGCACTCCCACGCGCACCCGATCACATCGCGATCCGGGTAGCGGAAGATCTGCTTCCCGCCTGGGAACGTCTCTTTGTCTTCACTGAATTTCGCGGTGAAGCGCTTGCGCCCGTTCGATTCGATCTCGGCCAGCTTGTAGACGACGCTCATGCCCGGCGCGTCCGGCGAGATCACAAGATCCGTACCCACGCCGAAGCTATCCACTTGGGCGCCCTCCGCGAGCAGGGCCGCGATCTTATATTCGTTCAGATTCCCCGTGGCCATGATCCGGCAATCCGTCAAACCCGCGGCGTCGAGAATCGGCCGCACCCGCCGCGAGAGCGTCACAAGGTCTCCGCTGTCGAGGCGCACTCCCAGAACGGGGTTGCCTAGGCTTGCCACATGCCGCGCACCCTCGATCGTGTCATACGTGTCGATCAGATGGACCGTGCCTTCCCGCAGGAGTTGCTGGAGCACGCGGAACGATTCCGCCTCGCTTTCAAAGCTCTGCACCCAGGAGTGCGCGGCCGTACCGAAGACCGGGATGCCGTAACGCATGCCCGTCAGCGTGTTGCTCGTGCCGGTACAGCCGCCGACGAACGCCGCCCGGCCTGCGATCACGCCGGCTTCGGGAGAGTATGCCCGGCGGGTGCCGAACTCCACCACCGCCCTGCCTTGGGCGGCGCGCACCATGCGGCTCGCCTTGGTGGCGACCATCGTCTGGTACCCGATGGTGGAAAGCAGGTAGGTCTCGGCAAGCTGCGCTTCAAGAATCGGAGCGCGTACGGTGAGCACCGGTTCGCCCGCGAAAAGCAGCGTTCCCTCCGGAACCGCGAACAGATCTCCTCGAAATCGAAAGTCGCGGAGATAGTCGAAATAGCTGGCGGGCGCGTGCCGGAACTGAGGCAGCGAGCGCAGATACTCGATTTCTTCCGCTTCAAAGCGAAGATTCAGCAGGTACTCAACTACCTGATCGAGACCGGCAGCGACGGCGTAGCCGCGATTGGCGGCCAGCTTACGAATACCGAGATCGAAGGTTGCGATCTCATCCTGTTTGCCGGCCAGCACATAGCCCGCACCCATCGTGAGTTCGTAAAGATCGGTCAGGAGCGCGTTCATGGTGAGTGCATGCCCGGACGGAACAAGCCCTTTCAAGGTGATTTGGCGCTTCCCGCGATCTCCTATGCCGCTTTCTCGATGTCCGCGAGCACGCCTTCGGATACCTTGTAGTATCCCGCTTCTCCGCCACGAACCGCAAAACGCTCCGTCCCGCCGCCGCGAAACTCCACATGATCCTTCAAGCCGCCGGCCGTCTCGACATCGACGGTGACAAGCACGCTACCCGGCGCTTCACCCTCCTCGAACGAAGAGCCGCTCAGGCCGCGCAACTCGTCGAGCAGTTTATTCACGGACGCCGCGGCGATCGTCTTGCCGCCGCTCAGCCATTCTTCATTCGGATGGCGCAGGTCGAGGGTTTGGCCGCCCGATTGGTAGCGCAGAGTAAAGACGTCCGAGAAGCCGAAGCTGAACAGCTTCAGGTTACGGAACTCCTCGATGGGTTTCTTGAGGAAGTTCTCGATATCTGTTTGCACCGGATACGCGCCGCCGAGTTCGTTGGAGAATACATGGATTGTCCCCGCCTCATCCCGGCGAAATTCGGCGCGCAGGGCTCCACTGGTCGTCGTCGCCGTCACCGACGCGACAGGCGTCAAAGCGAGAAAGCGATCCCTGGCCAGCGGCGTCTGGTTCATGACGGCCGCCTCCGCCCGCGCGTTTAACAGGGCGCCGACAAACTCCCCCATGAGGGATGGATCGGCCCGGAAATTCGCCGGTTTGGCGAAAGTCCAATCGCGAGCGGGGGTCCGAACGATCTCGCGCACTCCGCCGGGCGTCTCGACGCGAATCGATTCGACAGCGAACTCCGTGGTATCGAGCGCCCGCTTCTGTCTGAGTTCTCCAAGCGATTTGTTCAGAGTGCTCACGTTGCCCTCGGCCAGCAGGTAGAGCTTGGGCACACCGGATAGCTCCGCGTAGCGCGCGCTGCCCTCGGGGTTCACCGCGCCTATCTTGAGCGTGCGGGCCTTCTCGCCTTCCGTCAAAGTAATGACGAGCATCGGGGAACCAAGCCCAAACTCCGCGCCGCCTGCCTGGGCGGCATCGAGCACTCTCTCCGCGTCAAGCGTACGCAGCGCGCCGAGCCACTCGCCCAGCATCATCACATCGACTCGATACTTAGCGGGGCTCTCGATGGTCCACTCGCCGATACCCGCACCCGTCTCGGGGGGCGGCGCGGTCCGCACCAGCTCGATGGCTTCCTCGCCAGGCCGGGCGAGGCTGGCCTCGGTAAGCCCCTTGAGGTCGCCGGGAAAGACGCGCGTCTCGGGAGGCGGCGAAGACGCGGGCGTCTTTTGATCTTCCATCATCAGGTACGCAACCACGCCGCCGACAATCACCAGGAGCGTCAAGGCTGCTAGAAATCCGGCATTCTGTTTCATCACATCACCTCCGCCGCAGCCAGACGAGCAAGCCCGCGCCAACAACGAGCAGCGGAATGAAAAAGATTGCCGAGAGGTTAAGGATACGAAGCTGAAATGGCGTAAGCACCAGGGTGGCGTCCGACGGAGATTTCGGCGGGATTGAAATCAGATCTTCCTCGGCGGCGAGCCAGTTGATCATATTCGCGAGCAGGTTGCGGTTTTGATACTGCGCGAGGCTCCCGTCCTGGGCCCAGCGGCTGTTGCCCACCACCACAAAGCGGCCCGCCGCGAGCGTCTTGGCGTCACCGGGTTGCTTGCTATCCGCGGTTTGCGCGGATTCGGCTTTCTTCAGCGTTCCGGCCGCGGCCATCACGAAGGGGCCCTTGGGCAGTTTCGCGAGGTCGATCTCCTTGCCTTCTCCTCCCAACGATTCCGTGGCCATCGCCTCGGCGGGCGAGGAGAAGAGCGGGCTCACTTGCGCGCCTTTGCCCTCCACGATCTTCAGCGAACGCGCTTCGGGGAATAGCGTGAGGCCGTCGCCAAGAGTGCTGGTTATCGGATGAGGATTGTATTGATCCACCACAATGGTCAGCGGACCGAAACGCAATGAATCCAGATTGCGAGGGGCGATCAGCCAGTTCTTTTGCAACTCGACACCCCAATTCGCGAGCACCGCCGCCAGAGCGTCGTTCGCGGCTGTCGCGAGCCCTTGCACGACGCCAGGGGGGTCGAGCAGAAACAGGGCCGCGTGGCCGGATTCCACGTAGCCGTGAATGGCGTCCACCACCGGAGCGGGATAATCCGTCCGCGGGCCCGCCACAATCAGCACCGTACACGCCGTAACGCCGCTATTAGCCTGTAACGCCGAGACCGCGTCCGCCAACGGAACGGGATGGATCTCATAACTCGACGCCTTGAGTAACACGGGCAGATTGCTGAAACCATCGCCCTCATGCGATTCGAGTGAAGGCTCTCCGCTCCCCTGCAGAAGACAAACCGTCCGGCTGCCCTCGCGCGTCAGGCGAATCAGCGCGCGCGTGATCTCCTCCTCGCTGAGAAATCCGGCGCGTTCCGAACGCTGCCCCATGGAAAGCACCACCTCGCCCGCGGCCGTCACCCCAGCCGCGCGAGCCTCGAGGGGCTTCTGATCCATGT
>CAZXBZ010000227.1:0-6341 GCA_964639135.1 uncultured Solibacteraceae bacterium
GCCCCGTACAGACCGTCGGTAAACAGCTTCCCGATATTCTCGCGGTCCGGATGGGCCGGATCGTCCAGGTAGTAGACGCGGTCCACGGCGGGATGGCCGCGCAGAAAGCCAGCCACCTTGGCCGCGTTGCGGCACTGGCGTTCCATGCGCAGAGGGAAGGTCTTCATCCCGCGCATGGCAAGATACGCCTCGAAGGGGCCGAGGATCGGGCCCACCACGCGCGACATGGTGCGAATTTCCTCGATCTTCTCGCCGCGCGCAATGATGGCGCCGCCCATCACATCACCGTGGCCGGCAAGGTACTTCGTAAGGCTGTGGACCACGTAATCCACGCCATGTTCGAGCGGCCTCACGAGCAACGGCGTCGCGAAGGTATTGTCGACGATAAGCTCCGCCTTTACGTCGTGGGAGAGCGCCGCGATGCGCGCCAGGTCGCCGACGCGCAGCGTGGGGTTCGATACGGTCTCCATCAGGACGCAGCCCGGCTGGAACGATTCCAGCGCTTTCAAGAGCGCCGCCTCATCGCAGACGTCGACAAATCGCGTCTCGATGCCCCAGGGTTCGAGCACGTTCAGCAGGAGCTTAACGGTGGCGCCATAGAGAGCCTCCGCGCAGAGAATGCGCTTGCGGCGTTCGGCCAGACAGGTAAGCAGCGTCGCTTGCAGAGCCACCATTCCGGAAGCCGTGGCCAGCGCGCCGCCGCCATCGGCGGGCGCGGCGCCCTCAAGCGACGCCATCAACTCCTCGAGCGCGGCATTCGTGGGGTTATCGTACCGGGCGTAGGCATAGCCGTGAGCTTCATGCCCGAAGATCTTGTCGATCATCTCGCTATCGCCGTAGTAGTACGACGCCGCGGTATAGATTGGCGTCGTCACCGGAATGTGCTTGCCGGGCTTCTTGCGGTCTCCCGCGTGGACCGCCGTCGTCTGGATCTTCAAAGCAGAGTGCCTCTTTTCATCGTGAATCTTCTTTATTATCGAACGAGTCGCGGCCGAACCCAGGCAGGCGTGGAGACCCCGCCAAACGTCAGCGCATGGCGTGGATTCGAAAATCGGGCACGGCCGGCATGCGCATCACGGTACACATCTCGAACAGACGCGAGCGCGCGCGGGAACCGATCCTATCGGCGAGCGACGTCCGGATCACCGATTGCGCCGGGAGGTGCGGATTCCGCTCCCGAAGGCTGTCCCCGGCATCCGGATCCGGAAGGTTTGTCGTCAGAATGGTGAGCTTGTGGTGATTGCAGCGGTGGGTGACGATACCCGTGATGGTGTCCTCGATCCAATCCGAAACGCGGTGGCTGCCGAGGTCGTCGAGCAGCAGCACCTCCACCTCTAGCGCCGTTCCATACGTATCGCGGGTGGAGCCGCCCGAGAGCGGGTCAAAACTGGCCCGGATCATCTCAAGAAGCTGTTGATAATCGAAGAACCGGCATTGATACCCGGCTTCGATCAATTCCTTGAGAACGGCGACGGCAAGGTGCGTTTTCCCCGTGCCTGGAGGCCCCACCAGCAGCAGCCCGCGAGGATGGTTTGACCGCTCGTTTCGCGGCCGGCGCGCCAATTCCCTGGCGAAGCGGCTCACTTGGAACAGCGTGTCGCGCAAGGCGCTCTCCCACGCCGGGTTGCCGCGCACCGTGGCAAAGTTATCGAAGGATACTTCCCGGTAGAGCGGAGGAATCCCGGAGCGCTGGTAAAGCGTTTCGCGGGAAACGGTTTCGGCGCAATCGCACGGAGACACGCCTTCGAGTCCTTGACGTTCTTCGACGATCCATCCAGTTCCGCCGCAGCGTGGGCAATCGGGTCGGGGCATTTCTCTCCCCTATTATCGCGCCCCGGACGCATTCCGGTGACGGCCGGAATTGAGATACTGAGGGTCATCCGGTTTGCCGCCGCCGGCAAGCGGCTCGAAAGGCCTTATGAACATCCTGGTCGCCAACCTCGGCTCCACGTCCGTGAAGTACCAGCTCCTCGACATGCCGTCCGAAACGGTAATCGCCAAGGGCAAAATTGAACGGGTAACAGACTACCGCGCGGCGGTGGAGCAATTGCGAAAGCTGGACGCGGCGGTGGACGCGGTAGCCTTCAAGGCCGTACACGCCGGGCCCGGGTATTGCGGCACTTACCTCATCGACGAAGATGTGATGCGGGCAATGGATGAGTTCCACAGCGTGGCGCCGCTGCACAATCAAATCTACCTGGACGGCATCCGCGCATTCCAGCAGGCGATGCCGGGGACGCCGCTCGTGGCGGCGTTTGAAACCGAATTCCACGCCAAACAGCCCCCGTACGCGCGGCATTACGGCATCCCGCGAGAATGGCGCGAGCGGTTTGGAATCGTGCGCTACGGGTTTCACGGCGCTTCGCATGAGTGGGTAAGCGTGCGCGGCGCGGAATTGCTCCATCGCCCCGCCACGGAACCGCGGATGGTGAGCTGCCATCTGGGAGGAAGCTCCTCGATATGCGCCATCAAGGGCGGTATCAGCGTCGATTGTTCCATGGGCTTCTCACCGCAATCCGGCCTGGAGAACGCCACGCGCCACGGAGATCTGGACCCGTTCGCCGTTTTCTATTTGCGGAAAAAGCTGGGCCTGAGCCTCGATGCGCTGGTGGAGCGCTTGCTGGAACACGGCGGGCTGGCCGGGCTTTCGGGTATTGAGGGAGGCGACATCCGGGATATCGCCAAGGCGGCGGATAGCGGAGACATCCACGCCAGGGAAACCTTTGATTTGTTCTGCTACTCGGTACGGAAATATATCGGGGCGTACGCGGCCGCGCTCGAGGGGCTGGATGCGATCGCCTTCACCGGGGGCATCGGCGAGAACAGCTTCCGGCTCCGCTCCATGGTTTGCCTCGGCCTCGCCTTCCTGGGCGTGGAGTTGGACGAAGCGGCGAACACCGGCGGACGGGGGGACCGCGTGATCTCTACGCCGGCCAGCCGGGTGGCCGTCCTGATCGTGGAAGCGAACGAAGAGCGCATTGTCGCGCGGCGGGCGCTCCAGGCGCTCGGCCGGATGCAACCCGCGCCGGTCATCGCGGAGGCGTGAGGTGCGCGGCGGCGCGTAGCGTCCCAGGAGGAATTGTCACTTGGCGGGCGATAGCTGCACCAGCAGGTCTTCCTTGCGCATGATCAGGTTGCTGGTATCGTAGCCAGCCAGTTCAAAATCGTGTCCGTGAGTGATGGCGTCCGTGGGGCAGGCTTCCACGCAATAGCCGCAGAAGATGCAGCGGCTGTAATCGATGTTGTAAACGCTGGCGTAACGCTCGGAGCCGCTGATGCGCTTCTGTTCCGTATTCTCCTCGGCTTCGATGTAGATGCAATTGGCGGGACACGCGGCGGAGCAAAGGAAACAGGCGACGCATTTCTCCATGCCGTTCGCGTCGCGCTGGAGCACATGCTTCCCGCGGTAACGCTCCTGCAGCATGGCCGGCCCATCCGGATAGTCTTCCGTCACGGTCGGGCCCAGCATTTCCTTGAAGGTAACCGCCATACCCTTGGCAATGGCGGACGCATCTCCCAGAACGTTGCTGACCTTGTTTGACATGATTATTCCTAGCTTAGCGGAACCGCGGGTTTTAGTGGAGCGGCGGCCCTCAGCCGATCTCCTGAATCACCCGGCGCGCGGCGATGAGCAGCGGATCCCAAACCGTCGCATAGGGCGGCGAATAGCAAAGGTCCGCGAACTGGAACTCCTCCGCGGAAAGGCCCGCCGTAATCGCCGTCGCGAGTACGTTCACGCGGCCCGGCACGCCATCCTTGCCGGTCACGGCGCCACCGAGCAGGCGGCCCGACGCGCGGTCGGCAATCAGCTTGACGCTCACCATCTCTCCGCCGAAGTACGAAGGCCGGTCTCGCGCCTCGATGGTGGCCGAGACCGGCCGGAAGCCCGCCTCTCGCGCGGCCGCCTCCGAGAGCCCGGTGATCCCCACCGCGAGCCCGCACACACGAAGAATGGAAGTGCCCACCACGCCAGGGAAGCGCTCCCGCCGGCCCACCGCGTTTGCTCCGGCCACGCGGCCCATCTTGTTTGCCGTCGTACCGAGAGCGATCCACGCGGGCGCCTTGAGCAGCAGGTGATACGTTTCCGCGCAATCGCCGGCGGCGAAGACACCGGCAATGTTAGTTTCAAGAAACTCATTCACCGCGATGGCGCCGCGGCGTCCCAGTGCAATCCCCGCCGCGGAAGCCATCTCCGTGTTCGGCCGGATTCCAGGGGACAGCAACACCACATCCGCGGGAACGCCGCCGGTTTCGCCTGGGAGAATCTCCCGCACCGTCTGGCCCAGGTGAAGTTCCACCCCGGCGGAGCGCAGCCGCTGCTGGATCTGTTCCGAAAGCCATTCATCCCTCCAGCCCAGAAAATGGCTGGCTTGATCGAACAGGGTCACCCGGAGCCCGCGCTCGAGAAGAGCTTCGGCCATCTCGAGACCCACGAACCCCGCGCCAATGATGGCCGCGCGTTTCGGCTGGCGCTCGCGGAGAAAAGCCTCGAATCGATGCGCGTCTTCCCAGGTATGGAACTTGAAGCAGTGCGGCAATTCCGCGCCGGGAATCGGGGGCACGAATGCGCGCGCGCCGGTGGCGATCACGAGCCGGTCGTAAAGCACCTCTTCCCCGCCTTCGAGCAGCACGCGACGCCGCGCGGGAACAATTTCAGCCACCGCGGTGTTCGTGCGCACGCGGATTCCGCGCTCCCGCTCGAAGAATTCCGGCGGGTAGACAATCAATTCCTCCGCCTCGGCCACCGTGCCGCTAATCCAATACGGCAATCCGCAAGCGCCGTAGGAGACGACGGAGGAACGCTCGATCACGGTGATTTTGACATCGCGGTCGAGCCGCCTGGCGCGCGAGGCGGCGCTCATGCCCGCCGCGACGCCGCCAATCACCACGAGATGCATCGCTACACCTGCTTCTGCTGGCGGAGAAATTCAAGGATGTCGAACTTCCGCACTTTGCGATCTGGAAAGAAACTATCGACAGCCGCCTGTTCCTGGTCGAAGACTTCGAATACCGTTTCAAGCTTCGTGAGAAGCATCAGCTCGATATTTCGCCGCGTGAGGTTCATCAGCTTGAATGTGCCGCCGTTTTTCCGGAACGTGGAAAAGCAGTAGACCAGAGTTCCAAGGCCGGAACTATCGATGTAATCCACCTCGGCCAGGTCGAGGATCAGTTTTTTGACCCCCTCGGCGGTGAGATTCTTGATTAGTTCCTTCAGTGCCGCGGTAGCCTCGCCGACAATCAGCTTCCCCTTGAGGCTGACGATGGTGATTCCATCCGAAGTCCTTCGCTCGAATTGCATGATGTAGGAGTCCTCCAGAGGTTCGGCGCGCCGGGCCTGAGCGAAACCCTAACTTCCATGCTACGCGAATCGCGCCGGCGAAACGTCCGCGATCCAGCTACGATTCCGCTTCGGTCTCCGGGATGGGGGATCTCGCGAACAGGCGAAGCGTGGAGAGCCAGGCCCAAATTTCTCGCCGGCGGCGCCAGGACGAAGCCAGCCCCACCATGGCAAGGATCAGCGTCACGCTGAAGATGGAGGTTTCGGCAACCGACAATTGCCCTTTCCAGAACCACAGCCAGCGGCCATAGACGATCTCCAGATGCACCCAGTAGACCAGGAGCGAGGAAGTGCCAAGCAATACCACAAAGCTGGGGTTGCGCGCGGGCAGGAAGTTGAGCCAGAGATAGGCGAAGCAGGCGATCAGCAGGATCACGCCCGTTTTGATGAAGATGAGCGACGGCCCGTTCAGCCAGAAATCCGACGCACGATAGATGGAATAGGGCAGAGACGCCACATAACCCGCCACCAGCACCATGCCGAAGGCGGCAAGGCAGGTCCACTGCATGAAGCGGTCAAGATGCGCTCGCGGGGTAAGCCGCAGCATACTGCCGAAGGCAACCCCGAATGCCGTAAAAGCCGCCCAAGGGAACAAGCCGAAGATCTCCGTGCTGGGCATGAGATAGGCGCGCAGCAGCGGCGGTGCGGTTTCCCAGGAAAGGCCGGAGATCACGGGGGCCAGCATGGAGATGGCCGCTCCCATGGCCAGCGAAATCTTGATGCGCTCGCTCGTCGTAAAAAAGGCGGTCAGGGCCATCAGCGCCAGCGAGATCCCCATGCAGTTGAGCACATCCACCTTCAGAATGTCGTCGAAGCGCGCCCACGGCCAGGCAAAGAAAAACGCCTGGAGCCGCACGCCCAGCGCCAGCAACAGCAGATAACCCGCGCGCCGCAGCCCCGCCGCGAAGCGCCCCATGGGGTCCACGCCGCGCCGCTCCCGGCCATTCAGCAGAAACGCCATGGTGACGCCGGTCAGAAAGAGAAAGATGGCCGCGGGCATCCC
>CAZXBZ010000228.1:0-6340 GCA_964639135.1 uncultured Solibacteraceae bacterium
TTCCAAGATAGAGGAGTAGAGATTTGGTTCGAACTGGTGTGTTTTCGTACATGGGTGGATTGGCAGTGGTCGTGGTTTTGCTGTTCGCGGCCAATCTGCTTCACCGGCTTGGAATCAGTGTTGGTGAAGCTCCGTTCGAAAGCGGACCATGGACCCGCACAACGTGCCCCAATCTCCGCAGGCGCGCGATAGCCGCGCCGCTGACACGGCTCTCGACGTCGAGCACTCCGCGCTCGAATTCGTTTCCCGCGAAGCTCGTGAAGTAATGCTTCGACTGAAAGCGCGGCGCTTCGACGGCATGCTGGGCGTCCATGCCGAATTCGATGACATTCAGTATTACCTGGAGCAGAGCCTGATCCTGATTGTCGCCGCCCGGCGTCGAGAGCGCCATCACCAATTCACCATCCTTCAGCACCATCGTCGGGGAAAGAGTCACGCGCGGCCGTTTGCCGGGTGCGATCTCATTTGCATGGCCCGGCGTCATCACAAAACTCTGCAGGCGGTTGCTGAGCGGAATGCCCGTCCCCGCCACAATCACCGAAGGCAGCCACGCGCCGCTCGGCGTCGCGCTCAGGGCATTGCCCCAGCGGTCTACCACATTGACGCAGGTGGTATCCATATCGAAGCTCTTGCCCTTTGGAACCGGCGGCACAGCCGTCTTTCCGGGGTTGCCGGGGCGGTACTCCATGGAGGCCTTCGCGGGGTCAATCAGCGCCGCGCGCGTTTTTCCATAGGAGGCGCTCAGCAGAATCTTCTCGGGGATACGGGAAAATTTCGGATCTCCGTAAAATCCGTCACGGTCCGCGAAAGCCAGCTTGAACGCCTCGGTCAGGGTGTGAATATACTCCGGTGAATTATGGCCCATCGCGCGGAGATCGAAATTCTCCAAAATTGCAAGCGTCTCCAGCATCACCGGACCCTGGGTCCAGAAACCAGGCTTCAGAATTTCGTATCCCTTGTAGCGGATCGTGCGCGGTTCGTCGAGGCTTGCATGGAACGCCGCCATATCCTGGTAGCGGATCAGCCCGCCGTTCGCTTTCGAGAATACGTCAATCTTCCGTGCGATATCGCCCCGATAGAAGTAATTACGAACCGCCTCGATCTTTTCTTCGCGCGAGCCCTTCGCGGCCGATTCCACCGCGGCCATGGCTCGCAGCGTCGCCGCCAGTTCCGGCATGCGGAAGAGCCCCTCTTCTTTTGCAGGAACGCCTCGAGGGTAGAAAAACGCTTTCGAAGACGGCCAGTTCCGCATCACCCTCCACTCGGCGCGCAGCATATAGACGAATTCAAAGCCCGGCGGAAAGCCATCGGCGTACTCCGCGGCGGGGGAGACGATATCCGCGAACCGCAGCGTCCCAAAATTCTTGAGCGCAAGCAGAACTCCATCCACCATGCCGGGCAGCGGCGCGGAAGTAATCCCATGCGCGGGGATGGGCGCGAGCGCGTCCGTTTCGTCCGGGTCGCTCTCCCAGCTTTCCGGTTTACGCTTCTCAAAAAACGCGCGAGTGGCGAGTGCCGGCGCCGTGCCGATACCGCTTACCACCGCCGCCGGCTTGCCTTTCAGCTTAATGAGGATCGGGACCTCGCCGCCCAGGCCGAAGCGGCTCTGCTCCACCACGGCGGCCGCGAGAATTGCCGCCAGCCCGGCGTCCACCGCGTTTCCGCCCTTGTCGAGCATACGGATTCCCGCCGCCACCTGCAGGTTGTCCCCCGCGGCCACCATATCGTGGAAGGTGCGCACCGGCGGGAACAGCGTAAACTGCGCGTAGAGCAGCGTGCCCGCCGCGCCCAGCAGGAGACCACACACGGCAAGCGCCGCGCGGTGGAAAGGCACGCGGCGTTCCAATAACCTACCCGCCCGCCGCATATTGCCGCCTCCCCTCCGCCCTTTCCGTGAGAACTCTGTATTTGCGCAGCAGTTCGTAGATCACGACCCCGCCCGCCGTGGCCACATTCAGAGAGTGCTTCACGCCGAGCATCGGAATCTGAACCGAGAGGTCGCACGCGGCCAGCAATTCGGCTTTCAGCCCCTCCACTTCGTTGCCGAAAAGCGCGCAGACCGGAAAATCGGGCTTCCAATCAAATAGATCCACGGCGTGCGGCTGGGTTTCAATGGCGGCCAACTGAAAGCCCGTTTCTCTCAGGAGATGCAACCGCTCCAGCGGATCGGCGGCGCGGCTCCAGGGCACCGTACTTTCCGCGCCGAGGGCGGTTTTTGCCACGCCCGGCTGTGTCGGCAGCGGCGTGATGCCGCAGACGTGAATGTGCCCGGCGGCGGCCGCGTCAGCCGTCCGGAAAAACGCGCCCACGTTGTACATGCTGCGGATGTCGTCGAGCAGCAGATGGACGGGAATCCGGGTGAGAGTGTCGTAACGCTCCGCGCCCTGTGTGGCCAGGAATGGAACACGCTCACTCATTGGCGTTTTGCTCGGTAGCGTTTCGTTTGGGGGCGTTCGCGTCCGGCGTATCCGCGAAATCGCCTGGACGCCGGAGGCTGAGCGGAACGGGCCGTGCTTCCTCGGTGCACAGCGGAATTCGGCCGCGGGAGTAGTAGCGCAGGCCGTATTCAATCGAGCGGTGGCTGTTTCCGATGCAATACTCGGAAGCTTTCGGCTCCAGACGTCGCCACAGTTCTCGCGAGCTGGCCTGTTCGCTCAAGGTATCGAAGGAGGTGCCCTTGAGGATGGTAACGTTCACCGTGGCCGTCACCAGCACCGCGAGAAGTGCCGCCTCCCGCCGCCCCGCGCGTTCGAACATACTGGTCGCCAGCGCACCCGCGAGTGCGGGCGTCAGCCAGAGCCAGGGAAGGCTTGTGATCTCAGCCCGCCGCAGCCCCTCCGCCATCACGCGCGGCAGCGCTCCTCCGGCCAGCGCATAAATCCCGCTCATCAGAGCCACCGAGGCCAGTAGCAACGCCGCCCGCTTCATCCGTGCAAGCGCGAGGCCCATGAGGGCCGTCATCGCGGGCAATAGCGGCAGCAAGTAGCCGGGCAGCTTATTCGTGGAGGCCGAAAAGAAAAACAATCCAAACCCGGCCCACGCCGCGAAATAGCGTACATGTCCATCGTTCCAGAAATCTCGCCGGAAGAAGGCGGCAAGCACGGGCATGGCAGGCACAAGCAGGCCCAGCAGCACCGGCGCGTAAAACCAGACCGGTTGCACGTGCTGTAATTCGGGCGAGAAAAACCGGCTGACGTGGTGCTTCCAAAAAAACTCGTCGAGAAATACCTGGCCATTGCGCGCATGGCAAATCAGGTACCACGGCAGGGAAACGGCGGCGAATGCCGCGAGCGGCGCGGGCCGTGCCCAGTCTAGAACGCGGCGCCAGCCGAAGGCAAGCAGCGGCAGAGCCAGCGCCAGCGGCACCAGGCCCTTGGCCAGGCTGGCGGCTCCAAAGCAAGCGGCGGCCCATGGCAGCAGCTTCCGCTCCCCCCGCAGCGCCCAGGGCATCGCAAGCAGCATTCCCGCACTGAAGAAAACGGCGAGTGGCAAATCCGTCACCGCCGCATGGCTGAAACCAAGCCAGCCCGCCGAGATCGCGAGCATTACCGCCGCCCCCAGCGCCGCGCGTCCGCCCAGCATCCGCCTCAGCGCAACGTAATACGCCGCGAGCGCCGCGATGCTCAGCAGCGCGATCGGCAGCCTCGGCGCCAGCGTATCGCCAAGGCCCAGCGCGAAGCCGCCGCCGATCAGCCAGTAGAGCAGCGCGGGCTTCTCAAACCACGGCGCGCCAAAAAGCCGCGGCGTCACCCAATCTCCCGAGCGATACATCGCGCGACCGATATCGGCGTAGCGCGGCTCGTCGGGGCCGATCAGCCCCGCGTGGCCCAGCCCGAAAAGAAAGAGCAAATAGGCGCACACGCCCACTACCGCAAGGGCCAGGATCCGTCGGAGCGTCACTCACTTAGTATAGGGTTCGGCCGCACGCCCGCGGGCTCTCTGGCCGGCGCTGGCTGGCATCGAGATTTGCGCATCGCGAAAGCATGGAGCGCCGTCCGATTTATACTGGCTCTTTACCTATTCCGCCAAGGATTCACCCATGCGCACCTGGAACCGCTATCGCCATGCCGCCATTCTCCTGCTCTTCGGGCTGCTCACCGCGCTGCCCGTCTTCGCGCAAGAGGAATACGATTCGAAGCTCGATGAGTTCAAGGCCATCGCCGTGAGCGATGAGATGCTGATGGCGCCCATGCGCGACGGCACGAAGCTCGCCACCAATGTTTACTACCCCAGAAACCAGCCCGGTCCCTTCCCCGTGATCTTCGTCAAGACGCCGTACCTGTTCGGGCCCATGACGGAGGATTCCGTCGGTTTCGCGCTCGAAGCCGTGAAGCACGGTTACGCCTACGTCGTCCAGAACGAGCGCGGCCGTTACTACTCGCGGGGCGATTGGGTGATCCTCGGCGACCCCGCCAAGGACGGCTACGATTCCCTCAGTTGGATCGCCGCCCAGAAGTGGTCGAACGGCAGTGTGGGCACCTACGGCTGCTCATCCACCGCCGAATGGCAAATGGAACTCGCGGCGCAGAGCCACCCCGCGCACAAGGCAATGATCCCCATGGCGGCGGGCGCGGGCATCGGCCGTGTGGGCGAATTCCACGAACAGGGGAATTTGTACAAGGGCGGCGTTTTTCAGACGCTCTTTGCAATCTGGCTTTATGGAGTCCAGGCGGACCTGCGGCCCCAGTTCCCGCCGGATCTCACCCAGGAGCAGCTCCAGCGCGTGCGCACCATGTGGGACCTCAACCCCAAGATGCCGCCCGTCGATTGGAAGAAACAAGTGCGCACCCTGCCCGTCTCCGACTGGCTGAAAAGTGCCGGGGCGAATGACGGTCCCTTCACCGACCTGCTGGCCCGGAAGCCGGATGACCCCAGGTGGTACACGGGCGGCCTCTATCACGACGACCAGGATTTCGGTGTGCCCGCCTACTGGTTCAACAGTTGGTTCGATATCAGCCAGGGGCCGAACCTCGCACTGTTCAATCACGTACGCGAAAAGGCCGGCAAAGCCAGCGTCCGCGACGCGCAGTACGTGCTCATTGCGCCTACCCTCCACTGCGCGTTTTCCCGCATCCCCAAGGGCAAGGATCTCATCGTGGGTGAGTTGAACGTGGGCCGCGCCTACTTCGACGTGAATGAGCGGATCTTCAGCTTCTTCGATTACTACCTCAAGGGCGCAAGCAACGGATTCCCGGAAAAGACGCCGCGCGTGCGCTACTACACCATGGGCCGGAACGAGTGGGAAAATTCCGGCGAGTGGCCGCCGAAAGACGCGATTCCCACGGAATTCCATCTGGCAAGCGGGGGCAAGGCCAACAGTGTCTTTGGCGACGGCGTGCTTCGCAAAGCCGCTCCCAGTGGCGCGGAATCCGATAGCTTCACCTACGACCCAACCAATCCCGTCCCCTCGCTCGGCGGCGGGGTCTGCTGCAACGCCGGAGTTACCCTGGGCGGCAGCTATGACCAGCGCGAGATCGAGGCGCGCGCCGACGTGCTCGTCTACACCTCCGAACCGCTCGATGAGCCTCTCCAGGTGACCGGCTCCATCCGCCCCACGCTATACGTCTCCTCGGACGCCAAGGACACGGATTTCAGCGTCAAGCTGGTGGATGTCCACCCCGATGGCACGGCCTACAACGTGGATGACACCATCTTCCGCGCGCGCTACCGCGACGGTTATGACAAGGAAGTCTTCATGCGGCCGGGCCAGGTCTATGAACTCAACCCGTCGCCGATGTCCACGAGTTACGAGTTCTTGAAGGGACACCGGATCCGGGTGGAAGTTTCCTCGAGCAAGTTCCCGCAGTACATGCGAAATCTCAACACGGGCGGTAACAATTGGGACGAGACAAAGGCGGTTACGGCGCATAACACGCTGCACCATTCCGCGCGCTACCCCTCGAAGATCGTCCTCCCGGTGATCCCGCGGCGGTAAGAAATCAGCGCTGCGTTTCCGGACCCAGAACGGTCTTGCCCTTCACGGGCGGGCCGCTCGGGAAGGTTTCCGGAGTCACCAGGACCTCCGTGGTGAACTTGAAGGGTTTGCCTGACGGGCGCGCCCATTCAGCCTCCACGAAATACGCCGTAAAGCCCGTATCCGGTTCAGGCGCGCGGCCCGTCCAGGTATTCGCCGCCACGGGCTCCAGCGTGGTGCTCTGGTAAACCGGTCCGGCGGATTCCAGCCGGAAATCGTTGAACTTCGGATTGTTTCCCGCCCAGAGCCGCACGGCGGTTGGGGCCACATCGGCCGTCACGCGCAGCGAGCCATCGCGCTCCACCGTCCATTCGAGCGAAGGCCGCCGCTCGCCGCCGAGAAGAGCCTGGTAGAACGCGGTGATGG
>CAZXBZ010000229.1:0-6339 GCA_964639135.1 uncultured Solibacteraceae bacterium
ATGGCGGAAGCAACCGTGAAAGTGCAATTAGTGCGGAGCCCCGTGGGGCGGCCGGAGCCGCAACGCCGGATGGTGCGCGGCTTGGGTTTAGTTCGCCTTCAGCAGATCGTGGAACGCCCGGATAATCCGTCCACCTGGGGCATCATCAAGAAGATTCCACACCTTGTGAAGGTCGTCGAAGACAAATAGGCGGCACGGAGCGGAGAGAGTTGCCGCACGGATCGGTAGCCCCGGAGGAGAAGAACATGGATTTAAGCAGTCTCAAGCCACCAGCCGGACAGACCAAGCCGCGGAAACGGGTGGGCCGAGGAATGGGCTCGGGCCACGGGAAGACCTCGACCCGGGGCACGAAGGGGCAGAGTTCGATCAGCGGGTTTAGCCAGAAGCGAGGCTTCGAGGGCGGCCAGATGCCGCTACACCGGCGTCTGCCGAAGCGCGGATTCACGAACATCTTCCGCACGGAATACGCTGTTCTGAACGTTTCGCGATTGAACGACCTCGAGGGTTCCGAATTCACCCCGGAGAGCTTGGTGGCCGCGGGCGTAATCAAGAATCTTCGTGACGGGCTCAAGATCCTGGGATCCGGAGATCTGACCCGCGCGGTGAGTGTCACGGCCCACGCCTTCACGGAGCAGGCGGCGCGAAAAATCGCCGCGGCCGGCGGAAGCGTGAACGCGATCGCGCCGAAGACCGCGCCCAAGGGCAAGCTGCCTCCAAAGAACAAAAACAAAGAGGCCAAGGCGTAAGTCTGCGCGCGCCGTATTCATGCGAGCGCTGGTTTATCTTCCGCCGGAGATGCACCCGGCGGGGAGTGAGGGATCAGGAAGTGCGGAATGAATAAGTTCGTCGAAGCTGTCACCAACGTGTTCCGGGTGCCGGATCTCCGGAACCGTGTGTTGTTCACGCTGGCTCTCCTCGCCGTTTACCGTTTGGGCGCCTTCGTGCCCACACCCGGGGTGAATACGGCGGCCTTGCAGGATTTCTTCGATCAGAACCGGGGAAGCGTGTTCGGCATGCTTAGCCTCTTCTCTGGAGGCATGCTGGAGCGGCTGACCATCTTTGCCCTCGGCATCATGCCGTACATTACGGCTTCGATTATTCTGCAATTGCTGACCGTCGTGGTGCCCACGCTCGAAAAGCTTTCGAAGGAAGGGGAACTCGGGCGTCGCAAGATTACCCAATGGACGCGCTACCTCACGATCATCCTTTCCGTGATGCAATCCTTCGGGATCGCGATTGCGCTTCAGTCGAGCGATGGCCAGTTTGTCCTCAATCCCGGCGTCGGCTTCATTCTGATGACCATCCTCACCCTTACCACGGGCACGGCGTTCATCATGTGGCTCGGCGAGCAGATTTCCGATCGCGGTATCGGCAACGGGATGTCGCTCATCATCTTCGCGGGTATCGTCGTCGGCCTCCCCCAGGCGTCTTATAGCGTCTGGGAAAATGTTTTCGTCACCAGGAACTGGAATCCGATTCAAGCCATTATTATTCTGATCGCGATGGTGGCCGTGGTCGGGTTTATCGTTCTCGTGGAGCGGGCCGAACGGCGCGTTCCCGTGCAGTACGCCAAGCGGGTTGTCGGCCGGAAGGTCATGGGCGGACAGCAGACCTATATGCCGCTGAAGGTGAACGCCGGCGGCGTCATCCCGGTGATTTTCGCCAGTTCAATGCTCGCGCTGCCGCAAACCCTCACCACTTTGCCCTGGGTAAAGTCGAACGAATGGCTGAGCGCGATACTGGCCGCGATCGCTCACGCGGAACCGCTCTACGTGGTGGTCTTCGTGGCGTCCATCATGTTCTTCTGCTTCTTCTACGTATCGATTATCTTCAACCCGAACGAAGCAGCGGATAACATGCGGAAGTATGGCGGCTTCATTCCCGGCATCCGTCCCGGCAAGAGCACGGCGGACTATCTCAACCGGATTCTTACCCGCATCACGGTCGTGGGCGGTATTTACCTGGCGATCCTATGCCTGATTCCCGACATCATGATCGCGGGAATCAAGCTCCAGCATTTGCCCCTGGTTGGAGCCTGGATTGACACGAATTTTCCGCGATTCCTGCTCGATGGCCTGGGTGTGCAGTTTTACTTCGGCGGAACATCGCTGCTGATGGTTGTGGGAGTCGCGATGGATTTCGTCAATCAGGTGGAGGCGCAACTGGTCATGCGCCACTATGAAGGTTTTACTCCGAAGGCTGGCCGCGTGCGTGGCCGCCGGAGCGTTTTTTAGGCGGTGAGCACGGACCCTTTTGGGGAAAGCGAGACCGCGCCGGCAAGCCGGGCGTCTGGTTCGATAACCCGGCGTGAGCCGCCAGCGTCTGGATTCCGTGAAGGCGGCGAGCGGCGCGCGCTGGAGATCGAGAATGCAATCGTCGTACTCGGACCTCCGGGCGCGGGGAAGGGAACGCAGGCGTCACTCTTAAGTGAACGGCTTGGCATTCCGCATATCTCCACGGGGGATATTCTTCGAGACAGGATTCTCCTTGGGGATGAATTTGGCCGGGCTATCGCCCGGCGCATTGATGTCGGGCGATTCGTGCCCGATGCGTGGATCGAGCGGATGCTCGAGGAACGGTTGGCCCTTTCGGATTGCCGCCCTGGAGTGATTTTAGACGGTTTTCCGAGAACTCTCCCGCAGGCGGAGCGATTTGTCGAAAGGTGTATGGCTGAAGGCGGATCGTCGCCCGCTCGAATTTTTGTTGTGCGGTTGAATGCCACGCCCGAAGTCCTGGCGGCCCGTTTTAGCGGCAGGAGGCAGTGCTCCGAGTGCGGCGCGCTCTTTCATCTGAGCTATCAGCCGTCACTTGCCGGGGCGTCCTGCGATCGCGCCGGATGTTCCGGGCACCTTGAGGAACGGCCCGACGACAGGCCGGAATTCTTGGCCAGGCGCTTGAGCGACTTCGAGACGCTCACAGCCCCCGTGGCGGCCTGTCTCGAGGAACGCGCCGCGGGGCTGGTGTCCGTGGATGCCGGATGCGGCAGCCCGGAGGAGGTTCTTGAGCGGGTGCTCGCGGGGTTGAAGCGGACTGGACGATTTGGAGCGGCGGGCCAGGCCGGCGTGTTTCAAAGTCCGGCAAGCGGGCAGGCCGCGTTCGCCGGAACTTCACCGCTTGTAACGGCCGCGCTATCCCCGGCAAGAAGACCATGATTATTCGCAAAACCGATCTCGAACTTCTCAAAATGCGGCGGAGCGGTCTGCTCGTGTACGAGATCCTTCGCGCCTGCTCGGCGCTAGTGGCCGAAGGCGCTTCCACGTGGGATCTCGAGGTAGTGGCCGAAAAAATGATCGAGGATGCGGGGGCGGTTTCGGCGTTCAAGGGCTATTATGTGCCAACCGCCGGAAGCAAGTATCCGGCCGTGCTCTGCACATCGGTGAACGAAGAGATCGTGCATGGCATTCCCAGCCGGAAGCGCGTGCTCAAGAGCGGAGATATCGTCACCATCGACACCGGCGTGCAATTGGATGGATATTTCGCGGATTCCGCCGTTACCGTCGCCGTGGGCCAGGTAACGCCCGAGGTGGAAAAACTGCTCGATGTTACACGCGCCTCTCTTGAACTCGGCATCGCGGAAGCCAAGCCGGGGAACCGGCTGTTCGATATTTCCGCCGCCATCGAACGCCATATAAAGAGCGCCGGCTTTGCGATTGTCCGGGAGTATGTGGGGCACGGTATCGGGACCCGGCTTCATGAAGATCCGCAAGTTCCTAATTATGTGGACCGGCGAAATGAAAATCCACGGTTGAAACCGGGTATGGTGCTGGCCATCGAGCCGATGGTTAACGCCGGCAGGGAAGAGACAAAAGTGCTTCCGGACCGGTGGACCGCCGTCGCGAGAGACGGGTCGTATGCCGCGCATTTCGAGCACACCGTGGCGATCACGGAGAACGGACCGTGGGTGCTGACGCGCCCTTGAGGGAGTGAGGCGCGGCTTGGCCGCGTCCGGATGGAAAGGTATCGATGGAGCGGGACCGCCCGATCGGCACTGAGGACGAGAGGCGGGATGCAAGGCCCGGCGACGGGGTGACGCCCCGGCGGGAATTGTACCGTGCCACGGTGGTCGGGCTGATGCCGCATGCAATTGTGCGCGTAATGTTGGATAATGGAAAGGATATTGTCCTTGTTCACGCTTCGGGTGCGCGAGAGAAGAATTTTGTTCGCCTGCGCCCGGGCGATCTCGTGGAAGTTTCATTGTCTCCCCACGATCCCGGCAGAGGAAGGCTCTTGCGGGTGTTGGAAAGGTGACGCTTCGGCGGCGCGCTCTTCCCCGCGAGCCGGTTTCGTTGTGCATGGGAGACGGAGCAAGGGCGCCGCTTCGGGGAGTATCGAACGCCCAGCGCGGGGGCGTATCGCCAGGGACAACGCCGCGAAATGGAGTGCGGAGAGATGAAGGTAAGAGCATCGGTAAAAAAACTCTGTGACAAGTGCAAGATTGTCAATCGCGAAGGCGTGGTTCGTGTGATCTGTACGAATCCGAAGCACAAGCAGCGGCAGGGTTAAGCGGAGACAGGCTGAAGGAGCTAAACAGATGGCGCGTATCGCAGGCGTGGATTTGCCGCCCCGGAAACGGGCGGAAATTGGATTGACTTACATCTACGGGATTGGCCGCGCAAGAGCGCAATCCATCCTCTACCGGGCAAACATCGATTTCAATAAGAAGATCGGTGATCTGAGCGAAGAGGAAAATAACGCGATTCGCCAGATTCTTGAGGACGAGGGAGCGGTGGAGGGCGATCTCCGCAAGGAAGTTCAGCTCAACATCAAGCGTCTGATGGATCTGGGCTGCTATCGCGGTCTGCGTCACCGCCGCGGCTTGCCCGTGCGCGGCCAGCGGACCCATACGAACGCGCGCACCCGCAAGGGCCCGCGCCGCGGAACCGTGGCGAACAAGAAGAAGGCCGGCAAGTAGTTGCCCGTGCCCGCCCCGGTTGCGCCGTCGGACCGGGTATCCAGAAACGTCATCGCATGGACGCGGTGCGCCGGAGTACGGAGGAGCGATCCGGCGGTGGCGGAGAATTCGGTTCGCGGATTGGCGAACGGCGATCGGAAAATTAGATAACCATGGCGAAAGCAGCGAAAACCACAAAGAAAAAGTCGTTCAAGAAGCGGGAGAAGAAGCACATCCCCGAGGGCGTGGTGCATATCCAGGCGACGTTTAATAATACGATCGTCACCATCACCGATCAGGTCGGGAACGCACTCTCCTGGTCGAGCGCCGGATCGCTTGGTTTCCGGGGTTCCCGCAAGGGGACGCCGTTTGCCGCGCAGCAGGCGGCTATTACCGCGGCGAATAAAGCCAAGGAATCAGGGCTTCGCACCGTGACGGTGGAGGTAGCCGGCCCAGGGTCCGGACGCGAATCCGCCATCCGCAGCTTGGCGACAGCGGGTCTGGATGTCCGGTCCATCAAGGATACGACTCCCGTTCCCCATAATGGATGCCGCCCGCCGAAGCGCCGCCGCGTCTAGCCCCGCCGTGGATGGCTCCGTGGTTTTGACAAGATCGCGGAGGGGTTGAAAATACCCCGCCGCGCCCGATTCTGGAATCCGTTCGCTTGGCGATCGGGATGCCGTGAATCGCACCGCGAAGGCGGTTTATGGAAGCAGGATGAAGGCCTCCTCGGCTGTAAACTGCACCGATATTCGGTATAGGAGAAGCATCTTTGGCAAGATATAGAGGACCAGTATGCCGCCTCTGCCGCCGGGAAGGCACCAAACTCTTCCTGAAAGGCGAGCGCTGCTACACAGAGAAGTGCGCCATCGAAAAGCGCAATTTCGTTCCAGGCCAGCACGGCCGGGAACGCCGCGGCAAAGTTTCCAACTACGGATTGCAACTCAGGGAAAAACAGAAGCTGCGGCGCATCTATGGATTACTCGAGATCCAGTTGCGCAATCTTTACGAAAAGGCCAACAAGGCGAAGGGTGTTACCGGCCACAATATGCTCTCCTTCATGGAGCGCCGGCTCGATAGCATCATTTATCGTCTCGGGATTGCCGCCAGCCGTCCGCAGGCTCGCCAGATCGTCCGCCATGGCCATATCGCCGTCAACGGGAAGCGGGTGAATATCCCTTCCTACACGGTGAAGCCCGGCGACGAGGTGTCCGTGCGAGAGAAGAGCATGAAGCATCCCGCGATTCTCTCCAGTGTCGAAGCCAGCGCCTCCCGCCCGCTCGTGAGCTGGCTCGATTTTGATCGGGAAACGCTCAAGGGCCGGGTGGCCAGCGAGCCGAAGCGCGAGGAGTTGGTGCAGATTCAGTTGAACGAGCAGCTAGTCGTCGAGTTGTGCTCGAAGTAACACGTTGTGCCGTCTTGCCCGCCGCCGGATGCGTATGCGCATC
>CAZXBZ010000230.1:0-6308 GCA_964639135.1 uncultured Solibacteraceae bacterium
TCATCGTGGAACCGGAATAGTTCATGAGGAAAGAGAGGCCGAGGACGGAACTGATCGTCAGCGCCGGCTTCGCCATCTGGATGGCGACGTCCCTGGCCGTGAGCAGGAACTGCCCAGGCGAAATCCTCAGAAACATTGCCGCGAATATGCAGGCCATCAGGCAGGCCGTGCCGGAAGCCGCCAGCAGATCGAGCTTGAAAATCGCCGGGTAGGGCGACGGGGTTTCCACCAGGGGGGCGACGCGTTCCACGGCGTTGTGGAGACCGGGCCACGCCACCGGGAATGTGAGCGTGTCGAGATAGGGCTTGACCGCGGGGATCCCCCAGAGAAGCACAAAGCCGACAAGGAGCAGGTAGGGCATCCAGGCGCCGAAGATCTCGATCTTTGAGTGGAAGGAAGGAGTCTCGGCCAGTGGCTCCGCCGCGTCCCGCGCAGGAGTTTTCGCCTCGCGGTCGTTGACAACGGTGGTTTGGATCTCGCGCGGATGCCACAGACGGAGCAATACGACGAGCCCGACGATGGCGGCGAGCGCCGAGAGGATATCGGTAAGCTCCGGCCCCACGAAGTTCGAAACGACAAACTGAGTTCCCGCGAAAGCGATTCCACAAAGCGCCGCCGCCGGCCACACGCCCCGTAACCCGCGGAAACCACTCATTACCACCACCAGGTACGCGGGAACAAAGACGGAAATGGGGGCACAGATCCGCCCGACGCCGGCGCTAAGCCGGTCAAGCGGAAGATTTGTGATGCCGGCCAGGGTAATCACCGGAATCCCGATGGAACCGAAGGCCACGGGCGCGGTATTCGCGAGAAGACACAGGACCGCCGCATAGAACGGCGTGAAGCCCAGCCCGGCGAGCATCGCCGCCGCCACCGCCACCGGCGAGCCGAAACCGGCGGCCCCTTCGAGAAACGCTCCGAAAGCGAAGGCGATCAGGAGCGCCTGCAGGCGGCGGTCCGAGGTAAGGTTGCCAAGCGAGTGCTTGATGACCTCGAACTTGCCGGCCCGAACCGTGAGCTGGTAGAGCAAAATCGCGTTGAAGAGAATCCAGCCGATGGGGAAAAGCCCGAAGGCCGCGCCCATGAGGGCCGAGGAGACCACCAGCGAAACGGGCATTCCGTAGCCGAAGAGAGCGACAAGGATGGTGAGCGCCAGGCCCGAGGTGGCGGCGACCCATGAGGGCTTGCGGAAGACTCCGATCAGAAGAAGCAGGCCCGCGAGAGGCGCTACAGCCAGGAGGGCGGAAAGAGCAAGGCTGCCATCTACCGGCATATAGTTTTGCTGCCACATGAATCAGAACCTTATGGGAGCGAGCCATGCGCTGTCAAGCATCCGGCGAAAAGCTGGAAAGTTTCGTGCTTTCGTGGACGGATCTTCGCGGAACCGTTAAGATCATCGAAAGACTTTCCCGCCGGCGCCGAAGCCGCCGGGACTTCAGGAGCAATCGATGAAAACGGCTTCCCTTGGCGTCAAAGTTCGGTTGAGCGTCATGATGTTCTTGCAGTACATGATGTTCGCGGTATGGTGGGTGCCGATGGCGGCCTACCTCAAGAACCTGGAGGTTTCGGCGAGCTATCAGGCATGGATCCTGAGCGTGATGCCGCTCGGCTGTCTGGCGTCTCCCTTGATCTGCATGGTGGCGGACCGGCACTTCGCAAGCCAGCGCGTTCTTACCGCGCTGAATCTGGGATGCGCGTTTTTCTTCTTTTTGGCTGCTCGCGAGACGGATCCGGCAAGTATCTTCATCACGCTGCTTATCGGTATGTGCTTCTACATGCCCACCTGGAGCCTGACCAACGCCATCACGATGGCAAACTACCCGCCGGAGAAATTCCCTCAAATTCGCGTTTACGGATCCATCGGGTGGGTGGCGAGCGCGGCCTTCAGCCTGATCGCGGCCACCAGCCTCTTCAATGTCAAGATCGACGGCACGGCCATTCCGCTCTATTGCGGCTCGGCGACGGCGCTGCTCGCGGCGCTCCTCAACCTCACCCTGCCCAACACGCCACCGCCCGCCAAGGGCCAGAAAGCCTCGATGGTGGATGCCCTCGGCCTGCGCGCGCTTACTCTGCTCAAGGACACCAATTTTGCCATCTTCATCGGCATCTCGCTGCTGACGATGATCCCCTTTACGCTCTATTTCTCTCTCGGCTCGCAGTTTTTCGAGAGCCAGGGCTTCACTCAGGTGACGGCAACCATGAACCTCGGGCAGTTCGTCGAGATTTTTCTGATGGTTCTGGTGCCGATGGCGCTGATGCGCTGGGGCGTGAAATGGACCATGGTCGGCGGGCTGGCCGCCCTCGCCATCCGCTATCTCACTCTTTGGGGCGGGGTTGCCGGAAACCAGGAATACCTCTATTACATTGCGATCCTGGTACATGGCATCATCTTTGGCTTTTTCTTTGTGGGCGGCCAGGTCTACGCGGATAAGAAAGCGTCACCCGAGATTCGCGCCCAAGCCCAGGGGCTTATCGTTCTGATCTGCTTCGGCGTGGGCATGCTGGTGGGCACTTTCGGCAGCGTGGAACTGATCGAGCGCTACACCGTGGATAGCGTGGTGAACTGGAGCCCCGTGTTTGTCATCATGGCGCTGATCTCCATCGTGCTGGTTGTGGCGCTGATGGCGGCTTTCCGCGATGACGCGAAGCCCGCGGAAGTCAGTCTGGCGGAAGAAATGAAAGAGGTGCTCTGAGATTCGTGGCATCCTGGAAGACGAGGCCAGAGGGCCGCATGGGGAGGGATGATGAAGCTGGGCGTTGCCGCGGATCATGGAGGCTTCGATCTCAAAACGGAGATCTCGAAGAGGCTACGGAAGCTGGGTCATGAAGTGGTGGATTTCGGCGCGCACACGTTGGACCCCGCCGACGATTACCCGGATTTCGTGATTCCCATGGCGCGCGCGGTGGCGCGGGGCGAGGTGGAGCGAGGCATCGCTCTCTGCGGAAGCGGTATCGGCGCGTGCGTGGCGGTGAACAAGGTGCATGGCGTGCGCGGCAGCATCATCCAGGACGCCTATTCGGCGCGGCAGGGCGTGGAGCACGACAATATGAACATCGTCTGCATGGGCGGACGCACCATGGGCGTCGAGCTGGTTTGGCAGCTCATACAGACTTTTCTTGACGCGAAATTTTCAGGCGCCGAACGGCACTTGCGCCGGCTGGCGAAAGTAGCCGCGCTCGACGAGCAATGCGCCGGGAACTGAACGTCCCCGGCGCAAGCACCCAGACGGGCCGGGGATGGTTAGTTCACCAGCGTGGCATCCAGGGTGACGTTGGTGTTGTAGAGCTTTGACACCGGACAGCCGCCCTTGGCTGCTTGCGCGGCACGCTCGAACGCCGCTTTATCGGCTCCGGGGATGCGGGCGCGCATCACAAGGTGGCTCCCGGTAATCGTAAATCCGCCATCCAGCTTCTCGATCGTCACCGTGCAGGTGGTGTCGATTTCTTCAGCCGTCAACCCCTCGGCGCCCAGTGTGAGTGAAAGGGCCATGGAAAAACATCCCGCGTGGGCGGCCGCCAGCAACTCCTCGGGATTCGTGCCGTTCCCCTCTTCAAAACGAGTGTGGAACGAGTACGGCGCTTCATTGAGAGTCTTCGTCTCGGTGGACATAACGCCGTTGCCACTCTTCAGATCACCCTTCCAGCGGGCGCTTGCTGTACGTTTCATATGATTGTTCTCCTTCCGGGAAGTTTTAGCCACCCTATCTCCAAGATTCCCCACACCACGCCGGGGATGCTCATTTCTTGCCGCGCGCTCACGCCGAAGATTCGAGACGCGCGATCGGGCGGCTGGTGCCGTTTCTCGGACGAGGCGAAAGTAACAGGCGCGCTCCCGGAGGATCCGCGTGCGATACGCTCGAATGACTTATTGGATATACGATGACCGAATCACCTGAATCTCAAGAGAAGCACGGCGCGGGCGCGGCCGGATCCGTGAACTGGATCGACCTCCGCAGCGATACCGTCACGCGGCCATCCCAGGCAATGCGCCGCGCCATGGCCGAAGCCGATGTCGGAGACGACGTGTATGGAGAAGACCCCACCGTCCGGAAACTGGAGTGGCGCGCGGCGGAACTGCTTGGCAAGCAAGCGGCTCTCTTCGTGCCGTCGGGCGTGATGGGTAACACCATCGGCGTCAAGCTTCACACCAGGCACGGCGAGGAAGTGGTTTGCGAGTCTCACGCGCACGTTCTGGACTGGGAACTTTCCATGTCCGCGTGGTTCTCGGGAGTTTTCGCCCGGCACGTTCCGGCCCCCGATGGGGTGCTGCGCTGGGAGCGGATTCGCTCCGCGATCCGCCAGGCTTCACCGCACAACGCGCGGACATCTCTCGTCTGCCTGGAGAACACGCACAATATGGCGGGCGGTATCGTCTCGCCCGTGGATGTCGTCGAGGAAATCTGCGCGGAATCCCATGCGCTAGGGCTGAAGGTTCACCTCGACGGCGCCAGAATCTTCAACGCCGCCACGGCGCTTGGGAAGCCCGTCTCCGAGCTGGTGAGATCCGTGGATACGGTGATGTTCTGTCTCTCGAAGGGTCTTGGCGCCCCGGTCGGCAGCCTGCTCGCGGGAACCGCCGAGGATATCGGCCGGGCCCACGCCTTGCGCAAAAGGTTAGGCGGGGGCATGCGGCAATCGGGAATTCTGGCCGCCGCCGGGCTGATCGCACTTGAAGAAATGCCGGCGCGGCTGGGCGAAGACCATGCCAATGCCGCCGCCTTCGCCGAATCGATCCGGGAATTGCCCGGGATTCGCGTCCCGCACGAGGTTCAGACGAATATCGTGATCTTCGATGTAACCGAGACGGGCATGAGCGCCGCGCAGGTCAGCGGCGGACTCAAGCAGATGGGCGTCCTTTTGAATGGGATTGATGAGCGCCGGATGCGGGCGGTAACGCATCTCGACGTCAGCCATGGAGATTGTCTGAAGGCCGCCGAAGCTCTCTCGGAGGTTTTGCGGCGGGGGCGTGGCCGGGGTGCGCCGCAATTGGGACACATGACCCTGGGGTGACACCTCGTGCAAATTCCGTGACACGGTTCTTGAGAGGGATTCCGCCGGCGATGACGATTCCAGTAGGGTAGAGAGAGGGGTTCGTGACTCATCGGCCCGCCGTGTTCTGGCCGGATGCGGGCGCTGGACGTCCTCGCCGGATTTCAAAATGAAGATTGCAGTTGCATCCATCGACGGAGAAACCGTGTCGGCGACACTCGCGGACGCCGAGGGCGTCGCGGTTTTCGAGGCCACGGATAACGAAGTTGAATTCCTGGAACTTCGAAGGCGCGGTTCGGGGGAATGGCGTCAGGCCGAGGTTTCACCTGATTCCGTGAAAGGCCGGACATCCGTTCCCCCGGACGCGGCGATCCAACCCATCGGTGAGAGCGTGCAGGAAGATCTCCTTCGCGAGATCCTCGATTGCGCCGTGGTGGTGGCTGGAAAAATCAGCCCCATCGAGGAAGCGCAATTACAACGGCTGGGGCTGCTCGCGCTGCCTGTTTTCGCCGGGGAACAGGTGGAACTTGCCGTTCGCTTTGTGGTTTCCGGCGCGCCTCTCGGTCCTGGCCAAGGGTGCGGACACTGCCGCAAGGGTGTCGCGGCGGGCTGATTCCCGGCCACTCCATGGCCCGCGCCAAAGGAAAGGGCGGTTCCCACGAGGAAGAACCGCCCAAGAAGCATGATCGAGGAGACGTACACAAAGAGGTGCGTCTAATTATTTCGGTTTTGCTGTAAAGATTCAAGCGGAATCTGGGACTCCCGGGCGACAGTACCGGATTTTGCTTCGTCGATGCTGACGTGGTTATGTTCAAGAGTCAGGCCTAAGGTCTGGCTCATGCTATTTTTCGCTTTCGCGTACGTCCCGAGAGCGGTCACTTCGGCGGAGCGTGCTTGGGCAAGGTCTCGTTGCGCCTGAATCACGAAAAAGATGGTGGTCGCGCCGAGCACAAACTTCTTTTGTTCGGCATCCAGCGTCTGCTCTTGGAGAATCCTCGATTTTTGAGCGGCTCTCACCCCGGCCTCCGCCTGCTTTACCGCCGTAATCGCGTTTTGCACGGTCACCTTCAGATTGTTCAATTGCTGTTGCTGGCGGATCTCCTGCTGCCGCAGGCTAATCTCTTCAATAATCATGTCCGCTCGCGCCGCACGATTACGCAGTGGGATATTTAATTGGAAGCCCAGTGCATAGTCTGGAAAATTCCGCCTTAGCAATTGGCCCCAAACATCACCTAATCCGCCGACCGCCATGCTCGGAGGGTTTGCATCCGGTTTCAATGGGCTGATTATCCCGGCAAGTCCATTATTCTGGGCGGTAA
>CAZXBZ010000231.1:0-6303 GCA_964639135.1 uncultured Solibacteraceae bacterium
CCGGCAGTTCCATACACTGTCCAGCGGCGGAGACTTGGAGGAGCAATTCGGCCGCGCGGCCGCCTTCGCGCGGCGTCTGCGCGGCCAGACATTCGCGCCTGGCCCTCTATTTACGGATGAGGCGGTCGATGCTGAAGCGCCCGGGGCCGGCAAGTAGAAAGAGCAGCGCACTCCCCGCGTAGAGCACGGCCAGTTCCCGCATGGCGAACGGTTGCGACCCGTGGACTCCGAAAATCGCGACGCACATGTTAACGGCGATAAGTAACGCCGCCGGACGGCTGAATAACCCCAGGGCCAGCAGAATGCCCCCGCCCAGTTCCGCGCAGGTGGCGCCCCAGGCCATGAAAGCCGGCATCCCCATGCCCGTCACCATGTGGGCAAAGCCATCCGATGGCGGAAACTTCTTGATGCCGTGCTCGAAGGCCAGGCCCAATCCGGCGAGCACGCGAAGCGCCAGAAACCCGAAATCCGCCGCCGCCGAAGCCCCGCCCGCGCCGCCAAAGATCCACTTACGCATCCATGTACCTCCAAGCCGGTTAGACTAATTCTCGCATGAGGTCCCCAGCCTCGCCCAGCCAGCCCGCTCCATCCGCGGCCCTCTTTCCCGCGCGCCACGCCGGAGTATGCTGGGCCTATGGTCACATGGCGCGTCTTGAAGCTTCTGCCGCCGATGTTTGTATTAGCGGTGTTATTACCGGCGGCCGGCCCGGAGACGGAGGCTTTCAGTCTGATGAAAGCGCAGGAAGAAGCCTGGAACCGGGGCGACCTCGACGGCTTTCTGGAAAGCTACGAGAACTCCAGCACCATCACGTTTGTCGGCGCCGGGGTCTCGCGCGGCTTTGACGCCCTCGTGCGCCGCTACCGCCGCGCTTACGGCGACAGAAGCCGGATGGGCCGGCTCCATTTCTCGGAACTCGAATTTCACCCGCTTGGAGAGAATTACGCCTTCCTCATCGGCCGCTTCCACCTGAAACGCGCCGAGGAGGGCGGCGGGGATGCGGATGGCCGGTTCACGGTGGTGCTCCGTAAATCGGCGGCTGGCTGGAAGATCATCCACGACCATACCAGCGGGGGATGACTCGCGAATTCCTTGGATCTCGCGAAGCGCGATCGGCTGGGAACTCCGTTAGCGGCGCGCCACGGCCTCCACGCCAGCGCCCACCAGGGTTTCTTCGTCTTCCTCCGGCGAACCCAGCAGGATCCGCAGCACGTCGGCCGCCGTGTAATGCAGCCCTTCCTCGGGCAGGAAGCGCGCCAGCTTGGAGACGTCGTTACCCGCGGTCACCAGGGGCTGCTCCACCCGGTTCCCAGGACGGTGCTGCGCCAGCCCTACATTGGCCATCAGGGCATTGCACAGGCACTTGCGTCCGGGAGATTCGGCCGGGTCTCCGCCCTTCGCCACGAAGGTCGTGAGCGGTTCGCTCGCGCAGCGGAACCCCACGCCGCCGTCGGCGGTCTTATACGCCTCCTGCAGATAGTGCAGGTCGCAGATGCGCGGGCGCGCCTTGTAAACGTCGGGGTC
Organism: uncultured Solibacteraceae bacterium; assembly: GCA_964639135.1. Classification (GTDB taxonomy): domain Bacteria; phylum Acidobacteriota; class Terriglobia; order Bryobacterales; family Bryobacteraceae; genus JACTMJ01. The sequence goes on from CAZXBZ010000231.1 coordinate 1,523, forward strand.
CGATAGCGAGCCGTCGACGTGAATCACCTTGAAGGGGAAACTTGTGGGCGAGGCGCGCGCATCGGTATAAATCTTGGCCTTCCCCACGCGGGCATCCCGCAGCACGCTCAGGCGGTAATCGTCGGCCAGACCGGAATCCGCGCAAAAGGCGAAGGCCGTGCCCACCTGCACCCCGGCGGCGCCCGCTTCGAGGGCGCGGCGAACCCCGTCCGCGCTTCCGTACCCGCCGGCCAGCCAGAAGGGCACGTTCAACTCGGCAAGCTTCGCCAGATCCACCGTGTCGCGCTCCCCGTATATCGGCTCCCCGTTTGCGTCAAGTTCCAGTTTTCCGCGTGGCGGAGCGTTGTGCCCGCCGGCGATGTGGCCTTCCACCACGAAGCCATCCACCTTGCCGGAGGCGCGCTTCAGCATGGTGGTGGCCAGCGTGTTCGACGAGATGATCGCGAGAAAAAACGGGCGTTTGAGTTCAGGCGCTTCGCCTTCCACGTATTCAAGGGGGTTGAAGGTCAGCGTGAAATGGTCTTCCGCGCCCGCGCCCTTCACCGCTAGCGGGTAGGTGGCCGTATCGTAGCGGGCGAGCGCGTCGAGCGCTCCCGGCACCTTCAGCGGAATGCCCGCGCCCATCAGCACATAATCGACGCTAGCGAGCATCGCCCCATACATCGAGGGCAGGTGCGGACGCTGGATCTTCTCCAGATAGTTGATCCCGATCGGGTTCTGGTGTCCTTCCTTGGCGAGAAAGACTTCCACGAAGTTCGCCACGATGTGGAGTTCGCAGGCGGCGCGCGTCAGCTCCATCTTCTGTTCGGGCAACCGGCGGTACGAAGCGTTCGGCGCTTTTCCGCCGGGGATATAGTACGCATCGCGGATCCGGGCCGCCATCTCCGGGAATGGAAAATGATCAAGCGCCCGCCGCATGTCGCCGCCCGGGTCGCCATCCTGGAGACGGCGCAGCAATACATTATCGATTGCCGTGCCGGATACGACACCCAATTGTCCACATTTGGCGACGGCTTGGGCCAGCTTCCAGTTGGAAACCCCGACGCCCATGCCACCCTGAATCACTAACGGAAATTGCACCATTCCATCTTATTGTTTCAAGACCACAACCCGTAAAGTGTCTGATTTTCGTAATAACTGCCTGCCGCGCGAAAAATACCCCTTCAAATGAGACCGGCGAATCATCAAGAGATGCGGCGCGCCTCTCTCTACAATAAAAAGCGAACGTCATGCGAATTCTGAATAGCGCCCTCGTGCTTCTTCTGATGGCCGCGCTCACGGCTCCCAGACACGCCGCCGCGTGGGGGCGGGAGGGCCATCGGGCCATTGCGCGAATCGCCGAGGCGCGCCTTGGCAGGGAAGCCCGCCGCGCCGCCCGGCAATTGCTCGGCGGCCGCTCGCTGGCCGACGCGAGCACATGGGCGGATGAGATTCGGGCCAGCCCCGCATGGCGCTCCACTTCCCCGTGGCACTACGTCAACGTGGAGGATGACGAAACCTACCAGACTTCCCCGAAGAGCCCGGGGGGAGACGCAATCCAGGCCCTGGAACACATGCGCCAGGTTCTCGGAGACCCGTCCCAGCCCCGGCGGAACCGGGCCGAAGCGCTTCGCTTCGTGATCCATCTGGTGGGCGATTTGCATCAGCCCTTGCACTTCGGCCGCCGTTCGGATCGCGGCGGGAACGGCGTCGCGGTTCGCTGGTTCGGCAAGCCCACGAATCTCCACGCGATCTGGGATTCCCGGATGGTCCGAACCCTGGCCTCCAACGACCGCAAATTGGCGGCGATGGCGCCGGTTCCCTCCGATGCGATCGCGCTTCAGTGGCAACGGGATCCCGTCCTCGCCTGGACCGGCGAATCGTTCGCCTACCGGGAAAAGCTCTACCGCATCGGCAAAGGGGATCTGGGCCAGCCCTACGCGAACCTGCACGGGCCGTTTCTCAAGCGGCGTATCGCGCAGGCCGGCGTTCGCCTGGCGGCGATTCTGGAAGAGGCTCTGCGGTAGCTCCGCGGCTCAGGGAAGCAGCTTCGCCACTTCGAAGTGCATGCCGTCCAGCCTGCCGCGAAAATGGCCTCCCCAATAGAAGCCGTGCTGGTTGGCCAGCTCCACCAAGTCCCTCACGCAACCCTGCTCGCCGGCAAGGGCGGGCACGGCGGCAAGTTTGTTCCACTTGCTGTTGATGTCAAACGCGCTGCCGAACGCATGGTTGCTTAGGACGGTGCGGCTGCCCCTCACAAAGCGCGGCACATAGCTGCCGTCAAAGCTCAGCACGCTCCCTAGCATGCCGGCGTCTTTCCACGCCTTCCACAATTTCACGAGTTGCGGGGCGGCAAGGCGGTGGAACTGGATGTCTCCATTGCGTTTGGCGTTCTTGAAGCCGGCCAGTTGCGGGACGTTCACCCAAACGATGTTCCGCTCCTCCCAATCGCCAAGAACCTTCACGGCGTCGGGGTCGTGCGGAAGAGGCGCGAGTTCAAACTCGTAGCGTCCGAAAACCGCCTGGCGTTCGGCGTTTGTCGTAAGCGGCTCGAAAGCGGGGGGCGCCGGATAGTTGGGGCCATTGCGGCTTTGGTCGTCGTCGCGAGTGGCGTCGAAACCGAGCAGCATCGCCTGGCCGTAGCACTGGTTCCCGACCACGCCATCCACTTGCAGCCGGTACCGTGCCTGAAAGGCGCGCGTGGCGGCATCGGTCCTGGGGCCGAACTTACCGTCGGCCACGCCTGGGTCGAAACCCTGCCCGATGAGGAAGAGCTGCCACCGTCGCACCGGCGCGCCGCTTGAACCCAGACGCAGAACCCGCATGCGCCGATGCTAGCAGATTTCGGCCCCGTTCGACGCGTCCGGAATGTCGAAATTATTGCGTGCCGCTCCCCATCGCCGCGGGCTGCGGAGCCGGCTTCCGGCGGTCCATTGGAATCGCGTTCATCACGGCGTCGCGCACGATCTTCCGCACGCGTTTGTCGTACTCCATCTTGAGGTGGGAGCCTATCGCGGCGCGGCGGATCCATGGTTCCTCGGCATAATCCTCGATTCCCAGATCGTTGACGTTCTTGCCTCGGTAACGGAAGCGGAAATTCCCGAGAATCCGGGTGCGCGCGGGGTCTTCCGCCGTGAAACGCCGCTCTCCTTTCAGAAAGAGGTGGTCCCGCTGGTAGAGATTGAGCGCCGCGGCGACATTCGGCGGTACCCGGTTCGCCCCGCGTCCGTAACTGTCGATGGCCACCAGCAGCATCACCGGGATTCCCTGCTCCCCCAGTTCGCGCGCGTAGCGCACCGCGGCCGATCCGCCCAGGCTCTGGCCATACAGGATAAGCCGCGCGTCGGCTTTTTCCTCCGCGTCCAGTTCCCCGTCGCCGTTCGTGTCGAACGCCTTCAGGAGCAGTTCGCGCGCCAGCTCCATCCGATGGTTTTCGACCGTTTCCGCGTAGACGCCCTCATAGTGCTTCGCCCGCACGTCGAGCGCGATGGAGCGGACGATGCGCTCCCGGTCCCATCGCTCCCAGCCCCCCACGATTCCAAGCACCAGCACATCGCCCTTCCCGAGCGGCAGCGGCGTGGTGAAGTCGGAAAACTCCTGATACTTGCTCGACGCCGCCACGTCCAGGCTCAGCGCCATGAGGCAAAGCGCCGCCAGGAACGCGCGCGCCATCCGGCCGCGGCCCATGCGTGTTATGTAAAGCTCGCCCATTCCTGACTATCTCCATCTTCGGGTGCCGGGCGGCCCGCTTCAACCGTGCGTGACGCCGCGCCTCCGGCGCGGCCATCCCATCCCGGCTATACCAGCCGCCGCTCATGCTCCGTGAGGGATTCATCCGATTCCCGCTGTCCCAGATAGTGCATGATCCGGGAGATGTGATCCACCGCGCGCGCCAGCCAGCGCATGGTGTCGAGCACGTGCAAAGTGTCGGATGGCTCACTCGACCCGGCGGCAGTTTCCTCGAGCAGCCGGGGCCGCTCGCGCACGTTCCATTGGCGCAAGGCGCGGGACTTGGCCTCCAGCTCGCCCAGCCAGCCGTCCGGGCACCGTCCGCGAACGCCGTCCGCGGCAAGCCGCATGGCCTCGTCCGCCAGCAGCGCCGCGCGCTCCAGGCGCGGGTCGAGAAGCGCGCGCCGTACGGTATCGGCCGGGCGCAGGTACGCGCAAAGCCGCACCAGGTGATCCAGCGCGTGCAGCAGGTGCTCACGCATGGCGAAACCGTTCGTGTGCTCGGGCTGCGGGGGGATGTGCGAAAAGAACTCCTGCGTGGTGATGAGCGCCTGCTCGAGCCGCGTTATCCTGCTCTCGCCGGCGGGTTGCGCCATCGCCTCGCGGAGAATATCCAGCGTCTCGACCGCGGCTTCTCGCAACACGCGGGCAACGGCTTCAAGCGCTACGGGCGGCAGACCCAGCAGCGAATCGTCGAGATGCGAGGTCAGCGAACGCTCCCGATCGGGAAGCAGCCGTTCCACGGCCCGCGCGAAGCTTTGCGTGAAGGGCAGGACGATCAGCACCCCCGCCGCCACGAAAGCCGTGTGAAATGCCGCCAGACGTACCGGGCCATCCGGCAAATGAACCGCGTCCGCGGCCCGGAAAAGCACATCGAGAAACACCGGCAGCGTCAGAAAAGCGCCCGCGCCCGCGCCGATCGAAAACAGCATGACGGCAAGCGCGGTTCTTCTGGCCGGAATGCTCGCTCCCACGGAAGCGATGATCCCCGTGAAGGTAGTGCCGATGGTCGCGCCGATCACCACCAGCGCCGCCTGGTCGAAGCTCACCGAATGGGCGTTGAGAGCGGTAAG
>CAZXBZ010000232.1:0-6293 GCA_964639135.1 uncultured Solibacteraceae bacterium
CCAGCCGGATCGGAATTCCCTACTATCTCGTTAATTTTGAGGACCAGTTCGAGGAACACGTGGTCAAGCCGTTTGTGCGGGACTATCTGGAGGGCCGCACGCCAATCCCCTGCACACTCTGTAACAATCTGATTAAATTCGACCAGTTCCTGGATATGGCTGCCTCCATTGGCGCGGAGCACGTGGCCACCGGCCATTACGCGCGGATTGATCAGGACCCGGAAACGGGAAGATGGCGGCTCAAGAAGGCGGTTGATTGGACCAAGGATCAGACTTATTTTCTCTTTGGGCTGACGCAGGATCAGCTCTCACGCTCCCGTTTTCCGCTTGGCGGCATGCACAAGACCGAGGTCCGGGAACTGGCGCGCAAGCTCGACCTGCCGATGTCCGAAAAGCCGGACAGTCAGGAAATCTGCTTCGTGCCGAACGGCGATTACGCGGCCTTCATCGAGGCGTACTTCCGGGAACAGGGCCTCGAAGCCGGGCGGGCGCAAGGCGAAATTCGGGACGAACAGGGCAAGCTGCTGGGAGAGCACAAAGGGGTGCATCACTACACGATCGGCCAGCGAAAGGGCATCGGAATCGCCGCGGCCTCGCCGCTCTACGTGATTTCGACGGAACCCGCGACGCAGACCGTCGTGGTGGGGAACGGGGAAGGGCTGATGCGGCGGCGTATGCGGGTGCGAGATTTGAACTGGATCTCCATCGACGGCCCCGCGGAGCCGATTCGCGCGATGGTGCGAATCCGGAACCGGCACGTGCCCTCGGCCGCAACCGTCTACCCCGGCGCGGCGGGTACCGCGGAGGTTGTGTTCGACACTCCACAGCGCGCAATCACACCAGGGCAGGGAGCCGTGCTCTACCAGGACGATCTGGTGCTGGCGGGCGGCTGGATCATCGATTCCGTGGATAAATAACTCTCTATATACATGTGAGTTATCTATATTTTATTCTAGTTTTACTTTAATGAGAGAAGGGAAGAAGCCTGTTGCGGAAACAGACCACGGTTGGTGCATGGTTTACCTGCCTTCTCGTGCGCGGCTTCTTCTGGCTGATCGGGCATCTTCCGGATCGCGCCGGTCTCTTTCTGTCTGAAATCCTCCTCCGCGTGGTGGATCTCTCCGTCCCGCGGCTGCGCCGGATCGCTCTTCGTAATCTGGAACTAGCCCTGCCATCGCTTTCAAGCGAGGAGCGTATCCGCCTTGTGGCGGAGGCCTACCGCTCGCTCGCCCGCCTGATCTGGGTGATCGCAAAAACTTCAACTGTTAATTTTGATAACATTGATAAATATCTGATAATAGAATCATTAGATCATATCGATAATGCTCTATCCAGAGGACGAGGGTTGCTATTCGCCACGGGGCATCTGGGAGCTTGGGAGTTGAGCGCCCTGGCCTTCGGCAAGCTGGTTCAGCCCATGGATGTGATTGCCCGGCCGCTCGATAACGCGTATCTGGAGCGTTGGGTGACCGCGCTAAGAGAGCGGACGGGAAACCGCATTCTGGCGAAGTCGGGGAATTTACGCGAGGTCCTCCGCGCCCTTGCGGCGAACCGCGCGATCGGCTTTCTGCTGGATCACAACGTCACCTCGCAAGACCTTTGTTTCGTGAATTTCTTTGGGATTCAGACGTCGGCGAGCACGGTGTTCGCCAAGATTGCCGCCCGAAGCGGAGCGGCCGTGGTGCCGGGTTTCGCCGTGTGGTCGGAGGAGAAGCGCCGCTTTATCCTTCGTTTCGAGGAACCGGTGCCGGTCACCGGCGACGCCATCGCGGACACGCAAGCGATTCACACCGCAATTGAGCGGGTGATCCAGCGGTATCCGGAGCAGTGGCTGTGGATCCACCGGCGCTTCAAGACGCGGCCGCCGGGCGAGCCGTCCCTGTACGATTCGATTTAGTAGTAGGAGTGGAATGAAGAAAGTAGCCGCCGTGCTTTTCGATTTTGACGGGGTTCTGGTTGATAGCGAACCGATTCACCACGAAGCCTGGTCCGAGGCGCTCACGCCGTTTGGAATCGTCATCGACGAGGATACCTACCAGGAGCACTTCATCGGCATTGAAGACTACACAGCCATCCGCTGGGTGGCGGCAAGGTATCCGGAACACGCCTTTGAGGAGCTATGGGCCACGTTCCCGCGCAAGCAGGAGGTCTTTCTGGAGCGCGTCTTAGCGAAGGGCAGGGTGCCTGAAGACACGGAAAAGCTGCTGAGCCAGTTAAGACACGCGGGATACCGGGTCGGCGTCGTCAGCTCGAGCGCCGGCGCGGAGGTCTGGCCGGTACTCGAGAGACAGCAACTTCGCCCGTTTTTTGACGTGGGTGTTTTCGCGGAAGATGTCACGCTGAGGAAGCCGCACCCCGATCCGTACCTGAAAGCATTGAACCTGCTCGGTGAGGAGCGCGCGCTGGTGTTGGAAGATTCCAACGCCGGCATCACCAGCGCTACCGCGGCTGGTTGTGATGTGCTGCGAGTGACGGACGTCACCCGAATGGCCACTCAGGTCAGGGAACACCTCGGCCTAGGCCTCGGCTAGCGGGAATCACGCGCGGCAGGCCAAGGGGCTGGTTTTCCAGTATTCCGATATCAAAGTTTACATAATATATGTTATCGGCACTTTTCCAGAGTGCAAAGCCGAATGAGATTTCCGGTTCCTAAGGCAGATGTTCAGCAAGTATCCGCCTTAGAGATCATTTCCCAGGCTTACAGACTTTGCAGGGCTCGCGGCCTTCGCGTTTGGCTTCGCTCAATTTGATTGGAATGCCCTTACCGCGAAGGGTCCGGCAGCTTTCGATATGGTATTTGGTTCCGGTTTTGCCGCGGTAGACGATGCGGTCGCCAGATTGAGCGGCAAGAGCCAGAGCGAAGGCCATCAGGACGATGGCAAAGCGGGCGCGTTTCAGCGACGGTCGGAGCATCGCAATTCCCCGTACGAGCGGTATCCGCACCGACGGTGCGCTTTTCCTTGACGATGGCGCTGGCCCGATTCATCGGACGCAAAGTTCACGCGCCAGTTGGTTCAGGCTCAAACCGTGCGCTTTCCGTTCATCGCGCGGTATTTCTATTTCTCCAGAATAAAGCCGGTGGAAGCAGTTGTGCGCAGGCATGCACCTAGCTCGACTAACTTCCGCACTAGCATCACTTTACCTGAAGACTATTCAATATCTTCTTGAAGGTTGGCTCGAACTTGGAATAATCTCGATCCGGCGCGACGAAGATCGCCGAGACGGTATCCGTTGCACTCCGTTCCACCACGATCAGCACCACGTTTTCCTGGTGGCCCTGGAAAGCCGACGGGCCGTTCATCATATAAATGACGGCTCGTTTGCCGTTCACCAGGATCCGCTGGGGTTCCTCGGTCACTTGCAGGCCGGGATTATTGCGAATCACATCCTGAGAGATCGTAGCTGCCACTTCTTCAATACGTTGCGAAGAAAAATTAGACCTTTCCGTGAAGATAGAGCCATAACCAAAGGCCGAACCGCCATTTCCGGTATTCACCAGCCCATAACTCGGCATGATCGTCGTGCTTCCCTGCTCTCCCTGCGCCACCTGCCAGTTTTCGGGGTAACTCACGGTGTACATGCTGGATTGGTACGTTTTTGCCCGGCTGGACGGAGCCTCCAGCGATGAGACCGGCGGGATCTCCGCGGTCGAAGGCTGGCCCGCCGCGGACGCGCCACCTTGCGGCTGCTTCGGCGGAGGCGGCAGCTTCGCGGCGAGAGCTTTCATCCGGGCGAAGTCGCCAGTATCACGGTTGTAACCACGCTTATCGAACGTGAGAATTTCTTTCTGGATAGCCTTCACGCGATTGCCGGGATCCGGATGGGTCGAAAACCAGTTGGTCACGGCGGAGCTTTTGCCGGATAGAGCCTGCAATTTCTCAAAGAAATTCGCCATGTCTATCGGGTTATAGCCGGCCCGATGCATCAGGATGGCGCCCAACTCGTCGGCTTGGGATTCCGCGCCGCGGGAATACTTGAGCAGGACACTATTGAGACCGACGCCGATTCCTAATTGCCCGAGCTGGCCGAGGAGCGAGTTATCCCCCAGCATGGCGCCGCCGATCATCGCCGGGATCGAGAAGAGGTTCGCCTTCGAGACCTGGTTGGTTCCATGGCGCAGCCCCACGTGGCTGATCTCATGGGCCAGAACGCCCACGACTTGCCCTTCATCGTCGGCATTCTTCAAGACTCCGATGTTCATATACACCGGGCCGCCGGGGAGCGCGAAGGCGTTAATACTGTCGTCGTTTACCCAGTGGAACTGGAACGGATAGCCGCCTGCTTCGGGCTGGGAAATCAGTGGCTGCGCGAGCTTGTTCAGCCAGGCATCCAGCTCCGCATTATGTAGAATGGGCATTTCGCGGTCCACTTGCGCGGCCGCCTCCTTGCCGAGTTGGACATCCTGATCCTTACTGAAGAAGTTGAAGCCCGGCTTCGGAATCTTCGTTTGCGCGAGCAGTGCGGCCGGCTGAACCATCAAAACCGCGGTCAGTATGAATGTGGATGCAACGCGTGCCCAGAACTTGCGCTCGATCATCTCGCCTCCTCGGATTGTCTTCGATCGGTATCGTGTAAAGGAATACCGCGTGTAAGACATGGAATGCACCGGGGCTCGGTCCGGTTTCGATCCATGAATACATCGATGCGTTCGCGCCGCATTCGGTGCGGATCATGCCGCGGATTTCAGCCAATTTTCCGCCAGCTCACGAGGGTCTGAAGCCAGATCGAGAGGCATGCGGCGTACCTCTTCGCCGTCTTCCAGGAATACCGCCATGTTGCCTTCCGCCGTCGGCTGCAATTCCAGCCGCTTCGACTTCGCGTCGAGCCGGAGCGTATCCCCGATCCACGTAAATTGCACGAACACCCGCAGGCTGTGCCCGATGGCGCGGCAAGTGGTGAGCAACCCTTCGATGAACGCGCTCGATTTCAACTCGGCGGCGAACGGAGCCGTTTGGAGCGCGGCTTGGCGTTCGGCTTCTCTCGCCGCCAATTCCTGTGCGCGGTCTTCGCCGTGACGCTCTTCCCCGGATTCCAACGCCTCCAGGCTGTTCTCGAGGTTGTCCAGAAAGCTCATAATCTATAGGATAGCGAACGCCATCGCGCGGAGACTCCCTCTCCGTCGTTACCGGCAACACCGTTATGAGCAACAAGAAACAAGGACAGGATTTCCTCGACTGGACCCGGCGGGCTGGCCGTAATCTCGAGCGCGAAGAAGCGATGCGGCGCATGATCCAAAGCATTCCACCCGGCAAGGTTTCCACCTACGGGCATGTTGCGGCGGCCGCCGGCTACCCTGGCTATCATCGTCAGGTGGCGCAGCTTCTTCGCCGGGAGGGCCATCTGCTGCCGTGGCAGCGCGTGGTGGGCGCGGGCGGAGAGATCAAGACGCGCGGCGACAGCCATATCACGCAACGGCATTTACTCGAGCTGGAAGGCGCAAGCTTCAAAGGAGACCGGGTGGATATGGATCGCTCCGAATACCATTTCCGGACCTGGGAAATCTGGACGTAAACCGCCGTTTACCGTTCCAGGGCCGTGCCGGCTGCGTTAAAGTATGCGCCAATCGGCCTAGCCGGTTGCCTCTTTATGTAAGTTTTTGCTGTCAAAGAGCAATATTTGCGGATCATACCTTACGATATCCAGGGCTTACTCCCCTACCCTGCCCCGGGACGCGATTCCGATGGAAGGTTAAAGACTGGGATGGAAGGGAGAGTTTGCTCCTGATCGATCAATCCTTCGCGGTACCCCTTCAGCATGCCAACGCAGGTGGCGACAATCACGGGTCCGAGGATGATGCCAATAAACCCGAAAGCTTCAAGACCGCCCAGAAGGCTTACCAGCACCAACAGCTCGTTCAGCCGCGCGCGGCCCGCGATCAGAAGCGGCCGCAGGACTTTATCCGAACTGCTGACGAACACGAAGCCCAGCACAATCAGCAAGATGCCGCGCAACGGTTCCCCGTTGAAGATCATATAGGTGCCCAATGGCGCCCAAACCAAGGAGGGCCCGATGACCGGCAGAAACGCCAGCACGCCCAAAACCAGCCCCCAAATCAACGGTGACGGTAAGCCGAGCGCCCAGAACGTAAGCCCGCCAAGAATTCCTTGCACCACGGAAACCACCACGCTGCTCATGATGGTCGCTTGAATCATGTCGGCGGCCTCTCCGATCATCCGGTCCCTGGTATCCTCGCCCACCGGTGCGACATCCTTCAGGATCTGTATCAACCGCGGTCCGTCGCGGAAGAGATAGAACATCGTCAGCAGGAAGATGAGCAGATGTAAAAGGGAATG
>CAZXBZ010000233.1:0-6292 GCA_964639135.1 uncultured Solibacteraceae bacterium
GTGTTCTTATCGAGAGGGTCGATCCCCTGGGCCACCTTCACCCAGATGGTCGCGGACTCGCCTTTTTCGAGGATGCCGTTGCCGTTGCCCTTACCCTCGGTAACCGTCTGCTCGATGACGCTTCCACCACCCTGATTGCCTTTCGGGCGAAACACCGGCAGCGTGATCGTGCGGCCATCGAGCACCTCGTATGCCAACGGCGCATCGATGCCGTCGGGCTCCACCATGACATCGAATGGGAACATGGCGTTGTGCCAATCGTCGAAGCCCACCCTGAGGGTGAGGCGGGCGCGGGCGTAGCCGTCGCGGTTTGCCGTAAATGCCGCCGAGAAGCGATCAGTTAAATCCACCACCGCGCCGGCTGGAATCTCATCAAGCCGCACTGTGGCTTTCGAGACATCCGCGGTTGGATAATCGCTCGAAAGAGACACGGTAATATCCTTCTGCGCGACATCGCGAGGATTGTAGAGCTTGATGGGCAGATGAACGGGCGGCCCCGGCGTAACTCTGGGAAAGTCGCGGCTGGTGACGGGCAGCAGCAAGGGAGGTTCCGCGCTGCACCCCAGGCCCGCGACCCCCAGTTGATGTCCGACGCCATCCACCGTAAAGCTCAGCCGGCCGTCCGCGCTAGCAACAACCTCCCACCGGGTGGTCTTGCCGTCTCGAAGAGAGTAATCGAGGAGCGTATAGGTCTTGCCGGCCGTATAGAGCGGCGCCGTCCGGATCGCGATGTCGCGCGTTGCCGCGAGGCCGTCCGGATCCCATTGGCGGGTGCGCACCCGCATGCCGCACTGAGTGACGTTTTCGAGATAGACCATGCCATTGCCCGGACCGGTGGCTTCAACCTCATAGCCCCATGCGCGGAACTTGCGGTAGTTGTTCGAGTAGCTGAAGGACTCCGGCACATTGTCCAGCGTGGAGTTATCGAACGCGCGCATGTGGAATTCGAAGGTCTCTCCGATGGAGGTGGCCCAGTGGCGGTCGTATTCATCGCGCCGGTATTCGAAATCTACCTTGCTGGGGGTGTAGGCGTCGCGGGTTTCTTCGTGGTACTGGCTGATGAAGTCACCGCTTGCATGAATCAGCCGCACCATCGACTGTTCATGGTTGGCCACATGGTCCTTGGGCCGCCAAAGCATGCGCGAGCCCTTGTCGCCCACATAGAATTCAGGCCCGGGGTTGAATGACGAGGCGCTACCGATAAGATCCGGATAGCGGGCGCTCAGCCACAGGCTCATGAAGCCACCCATGCTGAGGCCGGAGGTTCCCCGGTGACGCCTGTCCGTAAGTGTGCGGTAGGTGGAATCGATGTGTGCTACAAGCTCCAGGAAGTATTCACCGAAATCGAAATCGCCACCCTCGGCGCGCACGTCCCAGGGAGATCCGCCGTAAAAGCCCGTGTAATCGCGTGCTACATAGCCATCCACGCTGACGACGATGACGTTGTGCCCGGCCACGAAGCGGGTGATCTTTGGGACGGTATCCTTGCCATTGTCGTAGCGTTCCAGAGTGTAGCGGTCGCTATGTCCGTGAAAGTAATAAATCACCGGATAGCGCATGGCGGATTCGCCATAATCGGGCGGAAGAAAGATGCGGTAATTCCGGTTCTCGCCAAACACCTTGGAGGGATGAACGTGATCCTCAAAAGGCCGGGTTTGCGCGCCCGCCAGAGCCGCGGCCAAGAGGAGGAGAGCAACGACTAATATTCGGGCTTTCATGGTGTCACCGCCTCGATGAGTAACTCGCGATTCCGGATTTCGCCGCCAGTCTTCACTTGGTAGCTCCCTTGTCCTTCATTCAGTTTTACGGTGTTCACCGCGGTCTTCTCGGTATCTCCCTCAAGCCAGGTGTGGGTAATGCGCAAAGTTGCCGGTGAGGGAACCGGCCGCGTGGCGAGCACGGAAGTGGCCACGCGCTCCAGGCCGCCGTTGAGCACTGTCACTCGCAGGCGCGTCTTCCCGCTGATTTCCCCGGTTCGTCTCACAAGATGGTTAAACCACACGCGCGCGTCTTCCTGTTCCGGGTTCGGCGTGAATTGCCGAAGCTCCGTCCATTGCTGGCCGCCGTCCTCCGAGATCGAGAGGGTAGCGCGGATATTTCTAGGGTCGCCGCCCGGCAGAGCGCGAGCCAGAACGCTCACGCGCAGTTCTTTCGCGGTTTCGGCGCTGGGCAGTGCAAATTCCAGCACGCCTGGCCGTATGGCGACCACGGGACGCAGGTAAGGCGCGTCATCGTGGAGTGCGAGATTTTCGTACGTTTCGTCCAGCAATGGCAGCCGGCGATGCCATGCACTGTTTTCGAACAACGCGATTTCGCCCCTTGCCGCAACGTGGAAGGTGTTCTCGCCCGCGACAAGCCGCGGCAATGCCATGGGCGAAAGCTCCGCCCAGGTTTCAAAGGCGAGATCCGAGACGCCGCTTTTGTCTTGCCTGGCGATGTCGATCCACTCGAATTTCACTTTGTAGCTTGAGTAGCCCTCGACGAGCGGGGTGACGTCCACCCGGAACGGAATTGCTCCGATTAGCCGGTTACGCCACACCTCGCGCCAACTGTTGCCGTTGTCGACACTAATGGAGATTGTGTTCCAATCTTCTTCACGATTTCTCCAGAACAGGCCCGAAACGATCGCGCTGCCCGAGTTGTCCTCGCTCGTCGAAAGGTCGTTCTGCAGGCCCGCGATCACGAAGGGCGTGTTCACGTCCACCACCATGTAAGCCGTTGCGCCGGGAGCCGCGCAGAGAGTGGGTGTCTGTCTGCCTTCGCAGAGGCTGACGTCGCGGATTTCCGGGTTCTCCTTGCGAAATTCCGCGGAATCGAGGCGAGGACGGTAATCGAAGCGTGCGTTGCCATAAGCCGCCGGGGATTCATCGGTCCATGCGTAAGAACCCTTACGCACCGGCCCCAGGGTCCAATAGTCGAGGTATTGCGTACCGAGGTTGTGAGGCAGCCCCTCGCGCAGATAGAAGCGGTCTTGAGGCCGGTAGAACATCCGCACGGATTCGTCCGCGCGGAGCCCGAGCCTCATCAGGTGCGTGTCCGGGTGCGCATGGTAGTTCTTCCGGTTGAAGGCGTTCCGGAAGGTATCCGCCATGCTGCTCTTTTCGTCGAACGGGAAATAGGGGTTTGGCGGGTTCTTCTGACGCGTAAACAGGTCCGCGTCTCGAATCAGGTCGTCCACGCTGGCGATGGTCTTGCCGTCGTCCAGGTAGGCGTAGCCGAACATATCGGAATCGAGGTAATTCCAGCGGTTTTCGAACCATATCTCGGGGACTTCGTGATACTTCAGCCAGCGCACGCGCGCCTTCAGGCCGGCGGCTTCGTAAAGAGCGTTCATCGCGGAACTGTTGTTACCGCAGAGCGCGTAGCCGTAAACGCCGACAATCTTCGTGGGGTCCGTCACGTACAGGTCGCCCTGCTCGATGGGTCCGTTGAAGTGGATGATATGCTCCATGCCGAAACGGTAGAGCGCGAGTGCCTTTTCGCGATCCGTCTTGGCGTCTTTTATGACCTCCCTGACGAGCGCGTCCATACGCCAGCAGTTGGGCTGTGCCTGGCTGGTCACCTCGATTCCGGTAATTTGCGGCAGAGCCGCGGGGATAAATAATGCGAGGCCGAGGATTAAACGTAAGATTTTCATGACAGGCGCCTGACGTCGCGGCGAAGGGGGAGAGATCGCCGCTCCGAAAGTTCAGTTTCTGGTATTTTATTCTTGTTTGCAACAAGGAATAGCCGCAAGCGCCATGGGTTTGCGGATTACTTACTGGCTGAAAGTAATTACTTGACGCCCTTTGCGGCGGTTCAATATACTTGGCGCAAAGCTCGAACGACGCGGCGAATCGGAGAACGGGCGCCGGCGCTTGCGTTTTGAAGCTCAACCCGTTGAATGGAGATTCCCATGGAACACGAACCAATCGCGCGGCGCGCGTTTCTTGCCTCGGCCACCGCGGCCGCATCCGTATCCGCGCTGGCGCAATCGAATCCGGCCGCGAAGGTTTCGGCGAACGACAAGATCTCGGTGGCGTTTGTTGGCGTCGGGGTGATGGGCTCCGAGAATCTGAAGGCCGCCGCCAAACAGCCCGGGGTAGCCGTGGGCGCGGTTTGCGACGTGTTTCAGCCGAACCTGGAGCGCGCCGAGGCGCTGGCGCGCCGTTTGGGGCAGCAGCCTAAGTCCGTGAGAGATTTCCGGGAAATACTCGCGGATAAATCCATCGACGCGGTGTGTATTTCCACGCCGGACCATTGGCACCCATACATTACCGTGGAAGCCTGCAAGGCGGGCAAGGATGTCTACGTGGAAAAGCCCGCGTGCGTCTCCATCAATGAAGGCGCGGTGATGCTGGAAGCGGCGCGGAAGTATAACCGCGTGGTGCAAGCGGGCACCTGGCAGCGCTCGGGAGCGCATTTCCAGAAAGCCTGCGAGATCGTGGGGAGCGGGCAACTCGGCAAGGTCTCGTTCGTCCGTTCGTGGATCTACAGCAATCAGCCGCAAGCGGGCATTGGCAATCCTCCCGAGCAAGCGCCGCCGGGCGGCCTCGATTGGGATCTCTGGCAGGGGCCCGCGACCGCCCGCGCCTTCAACCCCAACCGCTTTGGCGTTTATCCTCAGAAATACTCCTATTTCCGCTGGTTCTGGGATTATGCCGGCGGGCAGATTACGGATTCCGGCGTCCACATGCTCGATATCGTGCAGATGGCTTTCGGCGACCCGATGCCCCGGGGTGTGGTGGCGCAAGGCGGCAAATACTGGTTCACCGACGATAGCGAAACGCCGGATACCATGCTGGCGACGTTCGAGTATCCGGGCTTCCTCGGCTCGTGGGAACACCGGTCGAACAATACGGAGCTGGGAAAGAGCCGTCTGATGGGGATTACCTTCCATGGCTCGCGCGGCACGCTGTATGTGGACCGCGCGGTCATGCGAGTCACCCCGGAGCAGGGTTCGGATCTTGCGCCGTTCGAGATGAAACGGGTGGCTGACCCGCACCCGCTGCATTGGGCTAATTTTGTCGATTGCATGCGGACTCGCAAGCGGCCCAACAGCGATATCGAAACTTGTGTTCGAACGTCGATTACCTGTATCCTCGCCAATCTCTCCCTGCAGGCCAGAACGCGCCTCGATTGGGACGATACCCGCAATACCGTTGAGCAGGAATCGGCGCGCTATCTCCTGAGCCGGGAATACCGCGCGCCATGGAAGCTGGAAGCATGAGCACACGCAGACATTTCATCCACGCCCTGGGCGCGGCGGCGCTGTCCGCGACACCGGCGCTTGCCGCCTCCGAACCCACCGCGTTCGGGCAGCCCATTGGTATTAACCTATACAGCTTGCGCAAGATCGCGCGGAACGATCTCGCGGCAGCCTTCCGAACGATGCGCGAACTCGGTTTCCGCGATATCGAAACGGGCGACCTTTATGGCCGGGCTCCCGCTGAGTATTTGCGCATGGTGAAGGCGGAAGGGCTGAGCGTAAGCTCCATCGGGGCCTCGTGGAAAGACTTGGGTTCCAAGATGGATTTCGTGATCGAGCACGCGAAGACGCTCGGAGCGGAATACGTTGTTTGCTCCACCATTCCCCACAGCGCAAAGCACATTACGGCAAAAGACTGCGCGGTGGCGGCGGATAGCCTGAACCCCTGGGGCGAGCGCCTGGCGCGGGCGGGGCTGCGCCTGTGCTACCACACGCACGGGACGGAATTCGATCCATCGCCAGACGGCACGATGTTCGATACCCTCGCGAAGCTCTGCGACCCGCGCCATGCAAACTTCGAGATGGATATTTTCTGGATCGTCTACGGCCACCAGGATCCCGTTACCCTCCTGCGGCGCTACCCGGGACGTTTCCCGCTAATGCACGTCAAGGATATCCGGAAGGGTACCGTGCTCGGCGGCTCGCCGGCGGATGTGGAGGAAAACGATAGCGTTCCTCTTGGCACCGGGCTGGTGGACGTGAAGGCGGCTTTGGCGGAAGCCAAACGCCAGCATGTGCGTCATCTGTACCTCGAAGAAGAAGCGGTTGACGCCGTACCGCAGATTCGCCAGAGTCTGCGCTATCTGGCCGCCCTGCGCTAGCGGACGCATGGAATTTGGCGCGGCGGAACCCGGGAGATTTATTACCCGGGCAGAATTGCTATGCCCGCCGCCCCCTCCATTCGAGAGCTTCTGAAATCAGCCTCCGGCACAGCCCTGTAAACGTGAGGATCCACGCGGCCAGGGCAATGTAGAAGAAGATATGCGGCACCATGTAGAGAAACTCGAGTTGCAGCGCGTGCGACATCTCGAACGTGCAGGCTGA
>CAZXBZ010000234.1:0-6220 GCA_964639135.1 uncultured Solibacteraceae bacterium
GGAGGATGGCTCCCGTGGCTGAAAGCTCCAGTCCGCGCGCCCGCTGCCGTCCCGCCAGCACCACGGGCGGATCTCCGGGAAGGATGCCGGGAGTGCGGGCATTGGTCTTCTCCACATTGAAGAAAGCTCCGGTCAGCAGCAGCCGGTTCTGAGCCAGTTGCCACTTATTGCCGGCTTCGAAGGTGTAGGTTTTCTCCGGCTCCAGGTCCTGCGAGGCGGCGTTATAGTTCAGCCCTTCGAGCGATGGGTTGAGCGCCGTCCCGTAGGAGGCGTAAAAGCTGCCCTGTTCGCTCGGTTTATACACCAGGCCGGCGCGCAAGCTGGTCATCCGGTCGACGCGGGAGACGCGGTTGGCGTTGGTCTGCACGCCGTCCACGGCGAAGCGGTCCCAGCGCAAGCCGCCACTTGCTTCCCAATGCCGTCCGAACTTGGCCGTATCGAACGCATAGAGGCCCAGAGTGTCGCCCGTAACGTCACCGGGAACGGGGTTTGTGACGATCGTGCCGGGAAACACGTCGTCCGGATCCGGGTTGAAGAGCGTCGTTTCCATCGTGGGCGCGCTTCGTAGGTAGCGCACCCCTTTCTCGCGCGTAAGGGAAGCTCCGGTGACCGCGGTGTGCCGGACCGCGCCGGTGGAGAACTCCGCGGTCAGGTTGGTCTGGTTGTCGTAAACCTTGTCGTCCGTGAGCCAGGCACGGAGTTCCCGCCGGATAACCGTGTTCTCCGTACTGGCGAAGCGGGGCGGCGACGCGATCAGGTCCTGGTCGCTGTCGCTATAGCGAAACTGGTTCCGGAACCGGATCAGATCGCTGAAGTCGTGTTCCACGCGCGCGGTGATGCTGTCGCTCGAACTCTTTTCGCGATCCCGGTTGCGCAAGCCGTAAAAGGTGTTCCGCGGCACCGGCGCGGGGCGGTCGCGATATTCCGGCAATGCGTTGTTCGTGGCCGGGACCCATGGGATTCCGTAATCGGCGATATTATCCTGTTGCAACTTGAAATAGCCCAGGGTAAATCGCGTCGGCGTGCCAAGACCCGCGGTAAGCGTGGGAGCCACGCCCCAGCGTTCATAATTCACCACATTGCGGCCCGCCATCCCGGATTGATGATAAAGGGCGTTCATCCGGAACGCGGTTCGCTCGGAAACAAAAGGAAGCGGCGTATTCACGTCGCCCGTCAGCCGGCGCGTGTCATCGGTGCCTAGCGTCAGGGATCCGCCAAAGGCGCGCCGGAGGCTTGCTTGTTTGCTTACGAGGTTGATGGCTCCCCCGCTCGATCCGCGCCCCATATAAGCGGAGCCGGGGCCTTTCATGACTTCCACCTGTTCAAGGTTGAATGGATCCCTGGATTGAGGGCTGATATCGCGCACCCCGTCCACGAAAAGGTCGTTGCGGGAGCTGAAGCCGCGCACGTTGATGTTGTCTCCGGGAGTCGCGCCGCCTTCGCCAGCCGACAGCGTAATGCCGGGTACGTTGCGCAAGACGTCGCGCAGGGTGGTGGCGCCCTGCTGTTCGATCACCTCTCGCGAAATGATATTGATGGTCTGCGGCGTATCCAGCAAGGGCTCCGTGTACTTTTCGGATCGCAGTGTCGCGACATCGCCCGCCACGTCCACGCGCATGGATTGCGGCCGTACGCGGATTTCGACAGTCCGGTCACTGATGTACCGGTATTCCAGACCGGTGCCTCGCAGCATCTGGTCGAGAGCCTGCTGCACGGTGAGCAGTCCTTTTACACCCGGTGATTGGATCGAGCGAATTTGTGCCGAATCCAGGCGGAATTGCAAACCATTAACACTACGGATCTCTTCCAGAATTCCGTCGAGCGGCCCGGCCGGGATGTCGTAGCGCCGCAAGGGAAGCGTCTGACGCGCGGTGGCGTCTCCGGCTTGGGGTCCCCTCGCGGCCTCGGCAGGCAAGTTCTGAGCAAGCGACAGATCGCTGCCCGCTCCGTAGGCAATCAGTGTCCCCATGGCCATCCAGTACTTGCTTGAAGACCGCCAAGGCCGTGACGTGGTTGTATCCTTCTCTTTTGTTTTCTTTCGTATTCTTAACTTCATGCAAACTCCCAGTGGATTGCGGCATCGGCCGGTTTTGGACGCAGCAAACCGCCAGTCGGCCTGTTCGCTGATGTTCGCGGCCGGAATACGGACTTCGAAGAATGTGAGGGCTTTTCGCTACGGAAGCAGCCGCTAGCGATATGCGATCAAATAGATCGTTGATCCGAATACCAGATCAGTTTAGTCCTTTATGCAAATCAATGTCAACAACATTTCTGGGGAAAATTTGAGATAAACCAGAGGTGGCCGCGCGGGCTTGGAGTGGCTATTATCTTGAGCGATCGGGGCGTCCGCTACTCCTAGAATACTTACAGACGGAGTTTCCCAGTAAACGGATTCGATCGGCTGAAAAGCTCCAGAGCCGGTGATGGGGCACGAGCGGAACCGGGCGGCGCAATGCGCCTGGCCAGGCGCCGGAGGGCGAGTAGGGGCGCGGGCATGGAAGCGGCCAGCTGGAGATCTGAATCCCGACAATTCGTCCGCCGCGATGTGACGAACGGTGCGCTTACGCTTTGCGCATCAGGACCGAAAAGTCGCTGGTCGTGTTGTCTTCGAAATTCGCCGCCGAGCCCGCCAGATAGAGCAGCCACGTGCGGTAGGTCTCTTCACCCGCAAGCTGGATGCAGAGGCTCTCCTTTTCGCGCAACCGTTTTACCCACTCCCGGCAGGTTCGGGCGTAATCCGCGCGCAGAGCCTTTACCTGGAGAATCTCCAGGCCGGCGCTTTCGGCGGACCGGATCACGTCGGAGAGATGCACCAGCTCGCCGCCGGGGAACACGTGCCTCAGCACGAACCAGGTCTGCGCATCGTCCGTCACGTTCTGTGGACGGACACTGCCGGAATTAAAGAAGCGTCCGCCGCTTTTGAGAAGGCTGTAAATCTTTTGGAAGTATCCGTCCAGGCGATGGCGGCCGACGTGTTCAAACATGCCGATGGACGAGATTTTATCGAACGATCCGGAAACGTCCCGGTAATCCATCTCCTTGATGGAGACGGCGTTCTCCAGGCCGCGAGCACGGGCCAGCGAACGGGCGTACTCGAATTGATTGTGGCTGAGGGTACACCCCATGGCGCGCACGTGGTAGTTTTCGGCCGCGTGGAGGAGCAAGGCGCCCCAGCCGCAGCCCACATCGAGGAAGCGTTCGCCGGCTTCCAGTTCGAGGTCTTCGCAAATGTGTTTGAGCTTCGATTCCTGGGCCTGATCGAGCGACCAATCCGCCTCGCGAAAATCGGCTTCGGAATAGACCAGGCGCGAGTCGAGGAAGGCCTCGTAAAACGGTGTCGGCACATCGTAATGGAAACGTATATCCCTGGCCGCTTGCTCCCTTGGCTGAAACCATGTTTCGAGGCGGGACGGAGCCAGACGCGCGGCCAGGTTCAAGAGGCGATCGCGCCAGCCGGGGTGCGCCAGACTCTGCCTGAGGCGGAGAGCGGCCACAAGATCGCCCGAGACATCGAACTCGTGCTGGATAAACCCCATGGCGGTGGAGTAGTCCTCGCCGGTCAGTACGCGTTCAAGTTGCGCGGGACTATCGGCGGAGATTGTAAAGGCCGGCGGTTCCGAGCCGCGGATTTCGCGCTCTCCGGATGGATATTCCACCGCGTAAGGTATAGCTGTCGCTGAGTGGTTTCCCATACCAATACCCTCGTCCATTGGACGGCGGGGCGATGGGGGGTGTTTCCAGAGTTGCGGTATCGGGCCGCCGGCGTGATGGGAGCGCGGCGAAGCGAACGTCCAGCCTGTCCCGGCTTCCTGCCCCGCTAATGTGCGTCGTCGTCCGTGCGGGCGGGAAGGGTGGACCACTCGATCTCGAATCCGGCCGGTAGAACCACGCGATCCCCTCGGAAGAGAAGGGAGGCCACGCCGGGCACGGCACCGTAGGACCGGAATTCGCGGTGGCCGATGCGATAAGCGCCGAATACGCCGATTCTCTCGAGCCGTCCTTCCGTATAGCTCTGCGCTTGGTGGATCAGGCTGGAGACGTAGGAACTGCGCTTCATTTCACCAAGGAAAATGTACTCTTTAGCTCCGCTCCGGACCGTGGTGATTTCCAGCCACAGGAGCGTGTGGAGTTCCGGATCCCGGTCGGTGGAGAGGTAGCGGATACGCCCCTCGGCCTGGTCCCCCTTGCGGAGGAGGATCTCGCCTTTTCGCTTGACATCACGCGTCACTTCCGCTTCAAAGACATCTCCCACGGCGGATTTGCCGGTATCGATTCCCGAGAGCAGCCGGATCGGCACAATGAGATCCGCCGGCAGAAAGCCCGCGGCTATCACGCCAGGGGGTTCGGGCGCGCCGCCGCTTGTTGGCTCGGGCCCCGCATCGAACCGGACGGCTGAATCGGTGCGGAACTCCCGGCATTGCGAGAGCGAAATCTCGTTCCGGCGTATTTCCCCGGAGAACATCTCCATGCGCATGGTGGACATTTGTGGAAGCAGGACCCGGCGTCCGCGCAGAAAAACAGGGGCCCAATCGAAAAGATATTCAGCCGACTTTATGTTGATTTCGGGAGCGGGGTGCGCGCTCACGACTCGCATCCGGCGCAGAGAGCGGTCTTTTTCATCGGCCCAGAATTCGCCCTTCGCCGCCACGCTCGCGCGCCCCGCCGAGACATTGAGGATCATCCGTTCACGCAGATCGAACGTAAAGCGGAAGTGGAGCAACGGCCCGCTTTCGCCCGGCTCCCTCCCCACGAATTCGAGATGTCCGGGGCCGGGGCGGACGAAGAGCGCATGCAGGTAGCCCTGGAACGCCCCGGTCCCCAATAACCCCGTGCGCAGTAAGTCGCTGGGATTTTCCGCGGAGTTGGGGCTGCCCGGCCATGAGTAGTACTCGCGCCCGGAGGCCGCCGTCACCTGCATGCGCACCATGTCAACGGCGCGTTCGTGCCTTTCGTTCGGCACTTTGTCGAATCGGATGATGTTCTGGATACAAGTATATTCGTCGAGCTTTTTGATATGCTCGCGCATCGTATCCCGGACGGAAATCCAAAGCCGGTCTCTTTCTTCGGTGGAGGGGCTGTTCTGGCACGGGCCGCGAGGGGTGACGATCAGCATGAGCGCTGTAATCGCCGGTAGCAGAGATCGCGCGGAAAGCATGGAATATCTCACTCACGCCGAATGCTAAGTGTATTCTAACTCGTGAATACAGAATTTCCCGGCATAATTTGAGCTCGCGGAGGAAATAGCGGGAACATTTACCCAAATCGCGGCGGCCCGCCCTCCATATCACTCCCTCACCGCTATCCCTTTACCACGGGCGATTCCGGCTGCTAGCTACGGCATACCGCCAACGAAACCGCTCGTCTCGCGCGATCGGATGAGCTTCAGCCGCACGCCCGCGTGACGGCACTTGTACCGCTTACAGGCGAGATCTTTGGCCACTTCCGCTAAAGTCACGTCGCGGTGATCCACCTTGAGCAGCAACTGCACCGGCGATTGCAGCCAGGTGTGCCCGCAGTAAAGGCAGGTCGCTTCAACCAGGTTCTCGTCGTCTAAATCTCGCAGCTTCATGTCTTCAAGCCAGCTCATAAAAAGTCCTCCGCCGAAGGAATTCGGGTATAGGCGATCTTGCCGCCCGCGTAGCCGCCAGGGGGCGGTACCCAGGCGCCCAGGGTGACGACGCGGCGGCCGTGTGAGAGATTGAGTGCATCCATGGCTGACGTAATGCGCTCCCACTTCTGCCGCTCTCGGTCGTCATCCTCGAACAAGCTCAGTTGGCGTGCGGAGGCCGGCGTAAGGTCTCCCAGGACAACTCCGCAGCGAATGACGCGATAGTCCTCCGGCAAGGCGTAGCGGGCGCGGCGCCACAGACTCTCTAAACCGGACAGGCAGGCTTGGTCGTCATGAACGCTCTCCAGCGCGCGGTCACCACCCCAGCCGTCCTCGAAGCCGTTCATCCAAAGGAATAGCCTCCGTGCGGAGAAGCCGTCCCTGCGCATGCGGCGGGCGGCCTTGACCAAGAGCAGCCGGGAGCATTCGCGCGCTTTCTCCAGTGTTCTCCAGTCTGGCGGCAGGACGCGGCCGTGTCCATACATCGACCGCTTCACCGGCTCGGCTTGCAGAACATATCCGTGCAGGGCGTACCACATGCGCTCTCCCGTCACGCTGCCCCAGATAGCTCGCAACTGCTTGGGCTGTGTGCCGAGCACGTCCGCCCGGGTT
>CAZXBZ010000235.1:0-6211 GCA_964639135.1 uncultured Solibacteraceae bacterium
CGGAAAGAAATACTGGCAGCGTTTTGGCAAGCAGAAATTCGAGGAGGCAAAGGAGAAAACCAAGAGTTCCGATCTGGTGCGCAAGCGTTCCGCGGAAATCATCGCGGGCGCGGCCACACCGGAGGAAAAGGTCGCCCGGCTGGTGAACTACTGCCGTACGCAAGTGAAAAATATCGTGCATCCCCTCGCTAACATCTCCTCGGCCGATCTTGGGCAATGGAAACCAATTCTCAAGCCTTCCGAAACGCTGGAACGCGGGATGGGCATGCCGATGGATATCCAGTACCTCCTGATCGCCTTGGCGCAAGAAGCGGGGTTCGATGCGAGACTCGCCCGCTCGGTTGGCCGGGACGAGTATTTCTTCGAAGAACAGTTCCCAAACGACTATTTTGTGAAGCGCGTCAATGTTGCGATCAAGGTGAATGGCGGATGGAAGTTTTTCGATGTCGCGCAGCCTTTCCTCGAGCCCGGCATGCTTTCGTGGCCGGAAGAGGGAGTTTCGGCATTGATCCCAGACGCAAAAGAGCTAATCATCGCCGATACGCCCATATCGCCGCCGTCGCGCAACACGGATCGCAATACCGCCAAGCTGGCGCTGAACGAAGATGGCTCGCTCGTGGGGACCATCGAGGAGTCGCAATCGGGCTATTCCGCCATATCGGAAAAGCTGCGGCTTGTGCGCAAGACTCCGGAAGAGCGGCGGCGGACGATCGAGGAAGATTTGAAGGAGCGGTACCCCTCCGCCACGGTCTCCGGCCTCGAAGTGTTCAACGCCGATGACGTGGATCTGCCCCTCACGTATCGGTACAGGATTGTCGTGCCCGATTATGCCGAACGCACGGGCAAGCGTCTTTTGCTTTTACCGTCGTTTTTCAGGCGCGGCAAGCCAGCGCTGTTTACATCCAGCACGCGGCGGTTCCCGGTGTATTTTTACCACGGATGGCTGGAAAACGATCATGTCGAAATCGCTCTTCCAGAGGGCTACGAACTCGATTCACCGGACGCCCCCGCCTCGTTGCGGATTGGGGAGACCGGTGAGTACGCGGTGAAAATGCGCCTTGTGAAAACCGGGGAAACGCGGGCTCTGGTTTACGACCGCACGCTGGAAATGGGCCGCGACGGCAAACTCATGTTTCCGCAAGAAGCTTACCCTGCCCTCAAACAGGTTTTTGAGACGGTTCAGCAGGGGGACGATCACGCCATCGTTCTCAAGCAGCGGGATTCCGCCGCATCGGGGGGAATTTAGCATGTTCATACAATTCTTGCGTGCCGCCCGGCCTTCTTGGCGAGTGTTGCTGGCCGCGTTGCCGCTGCTGCTTCTCTCCGCGCCAGTCGTGGCGGCGGAGGATACGGCGCCCGAATGGCTCACGCAGGCGGCCCGCTCCCCGCTTGAAAATTACGGCTCCAAGGTGGATGCCGTGGTGCTTCTAGACGAGGGGAACACGGTGGTGGATGGCACGGGGAAAAAACTGCGCCGCCAGCGCTACGCCGTAAAGGCGCTGACCGATGCCGGGCGGTCGAGAGCCCGGGCCAGTGTTGCTTACTACATCGGAGCCGGCAAGGTAAAGAACCTGCGCGCGTGGCTGATTACCCCATCCGGAAACGTGAAGGTTTACGGCAAGAAGGAGATTGTCGATACGACGCTAGGCTCCGGTTCGGTCTTTGAAGACATCCGCGTGCGCGTCGTGGATGCCCGCCTGGATGCACTCCCGGGCTCCGTCTTTGGCTTTGAGGCCGAAGAGGAGGACCGCTCCATCTTTATGCAGGAGTATTGGCAGTTTCAAACTATCGATCCGGTAATTGTTTCCCGCTATTCGTTACGAGTGCCCGCGGGGTGGCGCGTGGAAAGCATCGCCCGTAACTACTCGGGAATGGAGCCCGCCGTCTCGGATTCCAGCTATTGCTGGGAGTTGCGGGATCTGAAACCGGTCGAAATTCAGGAAGCCAGCCCGCGGCTATCCAGCCTGGCGCCTCACGTGGCGATCAGCTATTTCGCGGCGGGTGGAAGCAAGCCTGATTCTCCGGAGTTCTCCGCCTGGAATGAGGTTTCCGGCTGGCTCACGGACCTGGTGGAAGAGCGTTCCGCCGCGGATGCCGCCATTCGCGCCAAGGTGGCGGAGCTAACCGCATCCGCGCGGACACCCGCGGAGAAGGCCGAAGCCCTTGGCCGTTACGTGCAAAGTGTGCGCTATGCGTCCATCCAGCTTGGGATCGCGAAGGGGGGCGGATATCAGCCTCACCCGGCCACGGAAGTCTTCGCGAAAAACTACGGGGACTGCAAAGGAAAAGCCACCCTGTTAAAGACGATGTTGCGGGAAGCGGACATATCCGCGTATACCGTGAGCATTTACTCGGGAGATCCGCGCCGCGTAAATCCGGATTGGCCTTCGCCCCAGCAATTCAACCATGCCATCGTCGCCATTCGTGTTCCGCAAGAAGTGGACACTCCCGCGGTGGCGGAGTTCGAGGGCTTCGGAAGGCTCCTGTTTTTTGACCCCACGGATGATGACACGCCTTTTGGCATCCTCCCGCAACATGAGCAGGATAGCTACGTTCTGATCGAGGCGGGCAAACAGGGCGCTCTGGTGAAAACCCCAAAGGCCCGCCCGGACACGAACCATTTGCACCGGGAAGTGAAGGCCGGTCTGAATGCGGACGGAAGCCTGGAGGCGGCCATCGTGGAGCAATCCCTGGGGGAACCCGCCGCCAGACAGCGGCGAGTCTGCAAAAGTCTGGCGGCCGCGGATTACCGCAAGCGCCTGGACCGCTGGCTTGCGCAACGCGTGCCTGGGCTGCGAATCGACAACCTCGAATTAGATCCGTCGCCGCCGGGGTTTCAACGCCAATTCGATATTGCCGCCGGAAATTACGGCCAGCGCATGGGCGGCGGTAAGTTGTGGGTTTTCCGCGGATCCATCCTTGACCGGGAAGACGCCTACGATCTCCGCGATGAAGAGAGAATTCACCCGTTTGTGCTCGACGCGGAATCCTTCTCCGAACGGGCCTTGATCCGTCTGCCCGAGGGGTATGCCGTCGATGAGCTTCCAGAGGCCGTCCAGCTTGATGGCCCCTACGGAGGACATTACCAGGCGAATTGGGAGTTGAATGGCTCGGAACTGCACTTCGACCAGCGGCTCACCGTGGATTCCGCGGTAATCCCGGCGGCGGAGTATCCGCAATTGCGGGATTTTCTGCTGAAAGTGCGCGGCGCCTCCAGTGCTTCGATCGTACTGGTGCGCCGCTGAGGATAAGCTCCGTGTCAAGCCGGGTGACGACCGTGAACAGAAAAAGGGCCGCAATCGCGGCCCTTCTCGCTGAATCTCCGCCGGTGTCCGCGTCAGACGTTCATTTTCACCACCGGCACGCTGGAGCGGTGGCCGTCCACCACGACGATGCCGCTTTCGGTGACAGTGTGACGCCGCCTGTCCTCTTCGAGGTCGAAACCGATGCGCGCTCCTTCTGGAACCCGGACGTTCTTGTCAAGAATCGCGCGGCGGATTTGCGCGCCGCGGCCGATCTCGCAATTGTCGAAGATGATGGAGTGCTCCACCACCGCGCCCGAGTGTACGCGCACGCCGCGGCCAAGAACCGAGTGCCGCACCTGGCCGCCCGCCAGGATCACGCTTCCCGAAACGATGGATTCAATCGCCTGGCCCCGGCGGCCCTCTTCATCGAAGACAAACTTCGCCGGAGGATCCGAGTAACCCGCCGTCCGCAGAGGCCATTCGCGGTTATAGAGGTTAAGCGCGGGCGTAACGGAGCGCAGATCCATGGTGGCTTCGTAATAGGCGTCGATGGTCCCCACGTCGCGCCAATAGGGCACGGCCCCCGGCGGCTCTCCGGGAATCTGGTTCAAGGCGAAATTGTAGGCGTAGAGGCTTTCCTGCTCCGCCACCAGGCGCGGCAGGATGTTGCGTCCGAAATCGTGATTGCTTTTCGGATCCGCGGCATCTTCATGGAGCGCCTTGAGCAACGGCCCGGTGGAGAAGACGTAGTTCCCCATCGAGGCGTATACCTGCTCCGGATCGCCGGGCATGGTGGGGGCATCGCCGCGCTTCTCGTGGAAACCGATCACCTTGTTATCCTGGTCGGTCTCGATGACGCCGAATTCCGAGGCGTAGCGCTTCTCCACGGGCAGGGCGGCGATGGTGGCGGCGGCGCATTTCTCCACGTGGTATTCGATCATCTCCCGGATGTTCATCCGGTAGATGTGGTCCGCGCCAAAGATCAGCACGACATCCGGGTTCGATTGCTCGATGAGGTTGAGATTCTGGTAAATGGCGTCGGCCGTGCCCTGATACCAGGTCTCGCCCGGCGTGCGCATCTGCGCCGGCACCGGGATGATGTAGTGGTTGTTCAGCAATCCGCTGAACTGCCAGCCGTCCTGCATGTGCTGCAAAAGCGACTGGCTCTTGAACTGGATCAGGACGTAGATGGAGTAGACCTGCGAATTGATCAGGTTGCTCAGGACGAAATCGATGATCCGGTACTTGCCCCCGAAGGGCACCGCGGGCTTGGCGCGCTCCTTCGTCAAGGGGTAAAGCCGGGTGCCTTTGCCGCCGGCGAGGACAAACGCGAGAACTCGCAATTCCATCGTGTGATGCTCCTCTACGTGCGCCTATTCTGCCCGTCGCGCCCGCGTTCTGTCAACCGCGAATGCAAGAAATCAGTCCGATCCGGAAAAAATCTCCGCCTTGCCGTTTCGGATTTCACGCGCGCTGATTGGCCCCATCGCTGGACGCTCAGCGGGGCCGCCCGATCCTGGAGGGCGGCTGGCCGCCGCCGCCAACGCCGCCCGAAAACGAAGGGTTTCCCGGCTGCCCGGCGCGTGTTCCACTTTGCGCCGGATCTCCCGCCGCCTTCGCGCCGGTTTTTCGCGCATCGTAGACGAACTCCCATTTGTGGATCGATTCCTGCTCGTCGTAAACCAGAATACCCTTCATCTCGAGCTTCGAGGCGACTCCCGCGATTCCAGCTCCGAGCCCGGCGGTGCCGCTCGACGACTGGATGCCGCGCTGCTGCTGGATGCCCGCCAAGCCGCCCAGCCGCGGCCGTGTCAGCAAACCCTCGACTTGTTGCTGGGGGGAAGCCTGGCCCGGCGCTCCGCTTGCACCACTGGCCGAACCACTGGCCGCCGTCTCGGATCCGGCCGCCAGTGGGTTCTCGATGATGGGGATGCCACCAGGGCCGAGCCTCACCGTGCGCGATGCCGGCACGGCGCCCTCCGCCCCCTGCTGGCCAGGCTGGCCCGGAATGGAGCCGGCGGGCGCTCCCGCTTGAGAGCCGGCCTGCTGAGCCTGGGCTTGCGCCTCGGTCTTCATGCGCTGGATGACATTTCCGCTGGCGTCCAAAAGGGGCACCATATCGTCATCCGCCGCGGAAGGCGCTCCTGGCGGACCCTCCGGCGGCGAACTTACCCCGCGTTCGCCGCTCCCAGGAAATTGGGCGTTCGCCGCCGTCTCGTCTCCTGGGCGGCGTCGCTGCAGCGCCATGTTTTCCGCGACGCCCTCTTCCGTGGCGCTTTCGGCGCTCGCCCCGTCCGCGCCCGGCTTCGGCTTCTCGATCAGCGAATCCTCAAGCTGGCCGGCGGCGTTGATATGAATAAGACGCCATTCGTCCTCGCCGGTCATGGGGTCCTTGTAGCGGCGGCGCAGATAGCGCTGATCCTGGTCTCGTTCAAGATCTTCGATCCGCGCCGGGTAGCGATTGTTCTTGCGCACATAGAGTTCGATGGCCCGCTGGTACTGCTCACCGCGTTCGACCAGCATCGTTTCGCGATCGCGCTGCGCCTCGAACGCCACGCGCGGAAGCTGCATATAAAGTGTAATCGCCACAATCGCGGCCATCGCGAACACCAGCAGCAAGGCGAAGCCGCGTTCGCCATGCCCGCGGGCGGCGGCGGCTCCGGGCTTTGCATGCACGATCAACTTCCACTCTCCGGCTGAATCGTGAGGGTTTGCCGGTTGTCGAATTGCATATCCTCCACCACCGCGCTGCCTGGGCGAATCTCGAGCACCCGGTAGCGCTGCTTGATAAGCTCGCCCACCCCGGCGATCCGCACCTCTTCGCCCTCCATGAAGAAAGCGCGCGTTTCCGACGGATGGCGCGGGTCGACATAGCCGAAATAACGGAGCGGAATCGCGGGCGGCGGCGGCTTCACGGGCGTCGCGGGAACGGCTCCGCCGCCGGGGCCTTCCGCGATCGCGCCGAT
>CAZXBZ010000236.1:0-6160 GCA_964639135.1 uncultured Solibacteraceae bacterium
GGGGCCTGAAGGAACTGCGAGGTCTCGAGATCGACGGCGTGCCCGCGGAGGCCGAGGCGCTATTTGCGCGCGGTCCGGAGGCGCTCACGAGGGAAATTGTCGAGCGGATCCGGAAGTCGAGCGAACTCTCGGGAGAAGAACGAAAAAACTAGCCGTCGCCTTCTGGTTCAGCCGTCAGGGAGAGCCCGGCTGGGAGTGCGCTGATTGCAGGGCTCTGGGTCTTGAACGAGAGAGAAATTGCGGCTATCTGGGCATTCAGCCGCCGCCCGAAGCGCCGCCCGTATGGGCCGGCGGAGGGGTAATTCTGCAAGCGTGCCCGAAACCCATGATTAGCGGATTGAGCCTCGCGCTGCTCGAGGCGCATGCCTGGTGGAATTCCTGTGGGAGGCCGCTGCTGGCCGAGCATAGCGCGCGCTCTCTGGACGCATTTATCTGGATAGACCGCCTGAGGGATGATGCGAACGCGCGGAGACAGCGCGAGGCGGAACAGCAGCGAGCCTTCGTCATTCGGCGCTAGGCGGAGGAACAGGAGAATTTCGTGCCTTCAAGTAAATCGACAATTGAGGGGCTGATCGAGCGGCTTGAATCGCTTCTTAACCCCAGGGATGGCCTGGCGGCATCGACCCCATTTCTGAACAGCGGAGTGGGGAGTGTGATTGGCGGCCTTCTTTCCGGCGATGAGAGCAAGGGAGCTATCGGGTTTTTATCGAATGGCGTGCTGGGAAGCAGCGCCGGGTTGGTCGCCGGGCTGCTTTGGTCTCTGTTTGGAGGGCGGCCCAGCGCGGAGCCCGCGCTTCCATCCTACGAGCCGCCCAGTTCTCTCTTCCTTGAATACGACGTCAGCGCGGCGGCGCGGCCGGCTGGGAGCTCGCCGTCGGCTGGCGTGATCGCGGCGGATGCCGTTGCGGCTTCCGCATCGCTCAGCCAAGACAAACCAGCACCACCAGCGGTGATCGTGCAGGTGAACGCCCTCGATGCGCAATCCTTTTCCGCGCGCAGCGACGATATCGCGAGCGCCGTGCGGGAGGCGCTTGCCCGGAATCACGTGCTGCGAGACGAGATTTGGGAGGACTAGCAGGATGGCGGATTTTCCAGATGTGGGCTGTCACGCGGTGGCGCAATATCCGTCCAGCTACGAAGTTGTGGCGCCGGCCGTGATCCAGCGTTACGTGGATGGCGGCGAACAGCGCTTCGCGGCGCATGCCCCCATGCGGAGGATATGGAAGATCCGCTGGGGAAGCCTCGACGAAGCGAGCGCTGTGCGGGTGCAAAGGTTTTTCGAATCCGTCTCGGGCCGCGCCGCCAGCTTCCGGTTTCAGGATCCCTGGACTGGGGCGTGGTTTGAGAACTGCTGGTTCAAGAACGATGAACTTGCCTTCGAGCATATTCGAGACGGCATTTTCACGGGGGAACTAGAGATTTACTCGGAGGACGCATAAGAGCCATGCCTTACTACTTTCCACATCTCGACGGTGGATTGAGCGCGCAGTATCCGGTCCGGCGGGTTACGCGGTATCGAACCGTGGTGAACGCCGAAGATCTGACAACGAGCCTCCGCGCGGCCGACCCCAATGAGAGACGTCTTGCCTGGTGGCTGCGGTATCAGGGGCTGACGGATGGTGAAGCGGCATCGCTTGGCAATTTCTTCCGCGCGGTGAAGGGGCCTGTCGAATCGTTCGTCTATCTCGATCCGGAAGCCAATCTGCTTGTTCACAGCGAGGCGCTGGAGGAGGCTGCGTGGTGGAAATCCGCTGGCTTGTCCATTGAGCCCTCCGGGACGCCGCCGCCGGAGGCTTCCGGTGCGTTTCGCCTTACGGCTACGTCCGGACAAACGGCTGAGATCCGCCAGACGATCGCGGCGGCCGCCAGCCACCGCTGGATGTTCAGTGTTTACGCCCGCTCCGCGGCTGGCGGCACGGTCAGCATGTTCCTGAGGACGAGCGGCGGCGAACAAAGCGCGGAGCGCCCCCTTGATAGCCAGTGGAAGCGGCTGAGCTTCGGCGGCCGATTCTGGAGTTCCGGGGAGGGGCTGGAAGCTGGCTTGCGGCTTGCCGGCGGCGCGAGCGCCGAGGTCACGGGTTTCCAACTCGACAATCAGTGCGCGCCGTCGCGGTACAAGCGGAATGGGGCGCACGGCGGGGTTCATTCCGAGGCACGCTTCTCCCAGGATTCGCTGCGCATTACAGCGATCGCGCCAAACCGCCACCAGGCGGCCATGATTGTCACCGCGCCGCTCCCGGCCTAGGTATCTGGACGATTTCCCATGAGCAATATTTTTGAACTGAAAGAGGCGGCCGCCACCGCCACGCCGCTGGTGTGTTTTGAGTTTCTTTTCGCCGACGGGCACATCGAGCGATTTGCCGCGCGTGAATGCACCGTGGAGGGGAAGTCTTACGCGCGGAGAATCGCGGGCCAGCAGTTCCACGAGAACTCTCTCGGCGGCGACGATGCGATTGGAGCCTATACGCGAATTGGCGTCACGCTCTCGAATAGCGACGGCCTGCTGACACAAATCGAACGCACGCATGGATTCAAGGGCGCGGAAGTGATTGCGCGCTTTGTGTTCGTGGCGCACGGCGGCGAGCCGGCGGCGGCCCCCATGGTGGTGTTTCGCGGTATAGCCGATTCGCCCTCCATGATGGATGAATCCCGCATGACGCTGGTGGCCGAGAATCGCTTCTCCCTGTTCCACGCCAAGCTGCCTTCCACTCCCCTGCAGCGGCGCTGTCCATGGCATTTCCCGTTCGACGCGGAGACAAGGGCGGAGGCGGTTGACGGCGGCGAGAACGGACGTCATTCCATGTTTTTCCGCTGCGGCTATTCCGCGGGTCTGGCGGGTGGAA
The DNA here is from genome assembly GCA_964639135.1 of uncultured Solibacteraceae bacterium. GTDB lineage: Bacteria > Acidobacteriota > Terriglobia > Bryobacterales > Bryobacteraceae > JACTMJ01. The sequence continues at coordinate 2,844 of CAZXBZ010000236.1, forward strand.
AGGGGAACCTGGACGGCGCAAGCCCATATACCAGTTGCTCGGGAACACGCGCCGATTGCGCGAGCCGCGGCATGCTCGACACGGACGCGAATGGCCAGGCAACCCGCCGTTTCGGTGGGTTTACCTATCTCCCCGCCAGCATCCTCGTGCGTACGCACGGAAGCCGCGCGATGCAGCCGGCCACCGTGCATCAGAACCTTCCGCAAAGCAACGATGTAGCGCCGCTTGTTTACGGCCAGGGCTGGCTTACTCCTCCTCTGATTCATTCATTCAACGACGGGAACCTGACGCGGATGCTGTTGCTGTTGTGCGACGGTCCGGTGGAGAGCATCGAACGCGTGGTGGTGAATGGCGTCACGATTCCCGCGGCGCATGAAGGCCGGGACATGACTTCCACTGGATGGTTCAAGATTGTGGCCGGAGGGCCCAGGGAAGGGACGTTTCTTCCCAAGCCCGACGGCGACGGCAGCTACCCGGAGAGCGACCCGCACGGCGGCATGACGACACTCGAAGTAGTGGTTCCGAATGGCTTGCGGAAAGATTCGGGGCCGGCCTCCGTCGAGGTGCTGCTCAAGGGCCTGCGTCTGCTGACCTTCGGCATGGACGGCGCGCCCGCCGGTTTCGTTTATTCCTCGAACCCCGCGTGGGTGTTGCTGGATGTGCTGTTGCGTGGCGGATGGCTGATGAGCGAGGTGGATCTCGCGAGTTTTGCGCGCGCGGCGGCCCACTGCGGCGAACTTGTCGAGGTGGCTACCTGGAGCGGCACCGCGGAGATGCAGGCTCGCTTCTCCTGCAACCTCGTCTTACGCAAGCGGCGCAGTGTGGCGGAGATTCTGCGCGGTATTCGTGAAGCAAGTTTTCTCTTCCCGCGAAGCAACGCGGAGGGCAAGCTGGAGGCCGCCATCGAATCCAGCATCGTGCTTCAGCAACCGTCAAAGAGCGCTCTTTCGAACGCGGCCGAGCCTCTGGACGGTGGGTGGCCAGTGTATGAATTCGGCGATGGCGCGAACGGCCGTGGCGGCATCTTACGAAACAGTTCCGGCGCGCCCGCATTCCGTCTTTCCAGCAAACCGGCGGCTGATTGTCCCAATCGCATCCACGCTGAATTCCAGGACGCCTGGAACGACTTTCAAACGGACCGGATTTCTTTGTTCGACCGCCGCGAGGTGCGCCGTCGCAGACAGGAGGCAGTTCGTAACAGCGCGGCGATGGGCTTGAGCACCTATCCGCAAGCCGCCCGCGCGGTGTATGCCGCCTTGAAGCGCTCGACCGCCGGTAACATTTACGCGGAGTTCGAGACCGGCCTGCGCGGCTTCGGCGTGCGTCCGGGCGATCTCATCACGCTGACTTACGCGAGATATGGCTTGGACCGCCAACCGTTTCGAGTGCTCCGCATTTCGCCATCCGCCGATCTTGCTTCCACTCGCATCGTGGCGCAGATTCACAACGATGCCTGGTATTCGGACGTCGTGCTGGATGAGATCGGCGGGATAGACCGTTACCGCCGGCCGGGCACTCTGTTCTCCACTCCGAGACCGCTGGCCGGGCAACTTGTAGCCGGAGATGGAACTTCAAATTTCGACATTGCCGAGACCGCCGTGGCGGCGAGCGATGGAAGCTACAAGGTGCGGCTGTCGTGCGGATTTATTCTTCCGCCGGACAAGATTTCCGCGGACGCGACGCCGCCCGTGACGCCGCTGGTTGCCACCGTTCTCGCGGAAGGCGGATCTCTCCCCGGCGCGGAACCGTTCTACTACCGGCTTACCTCGCTGGATGCCGGGGGCGCCGAGAGCGAGGCCACGCCGCCGATTGCGGTAATGACCCCTTCGGGCGAAGGCGGCTATGGCGTGAGCATTGGGCCGATCCAGGCGGCGAGCAGCGCCAACGGAATGCGGATTTATCGCGGCCCCTCTCCGGAAGTAACCTATCTCATCGCCGATCTTCCGGCCTCGGCGAGCGCATTTACGGATACGGGATTGCCCTATCAGGCCGCGGTTCCGCCGGATACAAACTTTCACCACGCCACATTTTATTGGCGCGGAGAGATTCATCCCGAGGTTCCCAACACGGCGGCCGATAGCGGCAGCATCAGTTGGTCTCCGGCGGCGTGGGAAGCCGGCCAGTTCCAGGGAAAACGCGTGTGGATTGTGAGCGGGAAGGGTAAAGGCCAGGAGCGCGTGATTCTATCGAACAATGCCAACACGCTCTTTGTGGAGCCGTGGACAGTAGTGCCGGACGCAACCAGCAGTTTCGCTATTGCGCAGCCCTCCTGGCAGTTGGGGTCGAAGAATGTGGGCACGCCGGCAAGCTTCGAAGTTCCCAACACGGCGGGGACCGTGGTGGAGGTCCTTGGTGTCGCGGCCAACGCTCTCGATGCCGAATCGTCCGCGGGCAACGCGGTGGTTACCCGGTGGATGATTGGCGGCGGGGGCGTTGTCCCCGCGGACGCCGAAGTGCCGGGAGCGCCATTCTTCACCCTATCCACGCGAGGCAACGGAGAACTGAGCCTCACCGGGGTGGGGTTCGAGAACCTCGAAAACACGCACACCATCCAGACCGGCACGCTGGAGATCCATTACCGCGACGAACTGCTCGACCCGCCGGCGGCACGGCTGGCCGCGGCGGTGGACGAAATCGCCACGATTCTCATGCTTTCGAGCGAACCGGAACTGGCGGCGGGGGATCTTGCGAGGATCGATCGCGAAATTGTTCGCGTAACCGGCACGGGCGAATCGAACAGTGTCACTGTCGAACGAGGTTTGATGGGGACGGCCGCGGCCGTTCATTCGCCGGGTTCGATTCCGTTCCGGTTGCGGAAGCTGGACATGGCATTCGCCGTGCCGATGCAGTTCTTCGGCAGCCCGGCAAGCGGCGCCTTTCAGCAGAATTTCTACCTGCCTCATGCCGGAGTGGCCGCGGCCTCGCTGCGCTTCACGAACCGGGTGGGAACCGGAGAGGCGGGCACGCAAACATTTACGGGGCTTGACGATTACGGGCTTAGAACCGGCTACGGCGGACAATACGCGCTCTTTGTCGAAGGCTACATGGCGATCGAGGACGATGCCGCGATTCCTTTGCTCGTTGATCAGGATCATAGCGTGCGAGATGTTTACGCCACGCTCGAATCGCCCGCGACGGGAGGCCCCATGGAGATCGACATCATGCTCGACGGGGCAGTGTATTGTTCCCTCACTTTCGCGCAGGGCGCATCCTTTTCAAATACGGTCTCCGGGGCGTTCCTGCCGCCGTTGCGAAGCGGCGGCAGACTCGGGATCAACGTGCGCTCGGTCCATCACGCAAGCGGGACGATCCCGGGC
>CAZXBZ010000237.1:0-6152 GCA_964639135.1 uncultured Solibacteraceae bacterium
TAGCAACAGGTCCACCTCCGTGCCGTTCCGTAGGAGTTGAAATGCCTGTTTGCCATCGCATGCCTTCAGCACCTCGATATTCTGGCGCTCCAGCCATAACGCCAGATTCCCAACAAGATGCTCGTCGTCGTCCACGATCAGCACCCGGGGTTGCCGGGCGGGGATCGCGGGTCGGATGCCGGAGGTGATGCCGGTGTCGTTTTTCATATCACGCGTCTCATATCACTCGAGGATCACAGGCCGCGCCTGGCCGGATGCACTCGCCGGAGAACGGCTCCCGGGGCAAGTCGGCACGCCGGCGCGGGGCCGCGAACAGTTATGGGAACTTATTGTCGAAGCTTGGAAAGACTATATGGAATTCCGATCCCTTCCCTGTCTCGGATTCCGCCCAGATGCTGCCGCCGTGCAGTTCGACGATCTTCTTGGTAATGGCCAGCCCCACGCCGGAGCCCGCGACATGGGGCGAATCCTCCACGCGCGTGAACATCTCGAAAATGGAGGGCAGGTACTCCGGCGGAATCCCGCGCCCGTTGTCGATCACGCGAATCAGCCAGTCGCGGGTCTTGCCGCGGCCTTCGCAGGTGATCTGGATTCGCGGTTCCACTTCGCGGCGGTATTTGATGGCGTTGCCGATCAGGTTCTGGAAAAGCCTCGTGAGAAAAGCTGCCGATCCGAATAGCCTGGGCAAGGGATCGTGGGAGATGACGGCATTTTCCTGCCGGGTGATGGCCAGTAAATTTTCCAGGGCGTTGCGCAGCACCGCGTTGCCATCCACCATCCGGAATGTCATTGATTGCGTGCCGAGCGTTGCATAGTCGAGTACGCCGTTGATCAGCGTTTGCATGTTCCGGCCCAGTTTCCGGCTGGAGTGGAGCCAGCGCGCAACATTTGGATTTCGAGAGCAATCCTCCGCGGCGGCAAGTAATTCGAGGTAGTCGAGGATGGATTGTAGCGGCTGACGGAGATCGTGAGAGACCACGTGGGCGAAATTGTTGAGTTCCCGGTTGCGGCTGGCTAACTCGTGGTTGCGGCGCCGCAATTCCACAAGCTCAAAGCTGGCATCTCGCGAAGCACCCCGCGACGCTGAGTGTTTCGGTGATGCTAAGTGTTTCGATGGCGCTAGGTGTTCCGGCAACGCCGGATGTTCCGGTGGCGCTGGAGGCTTCGGCGAATCCGCAATCGAAGCGATGGCCGCGCCCAGGAAGGCAGGGGTTTCCGCGCCTTCCCGTACATGTGGAACGAAACTCGTCTTCGTCATTGTGGTTTTCGCACGCACCGGCATCATGGATTCCAAGCCAGTGGAGACCCTCCCGAATGAAGCACGGGCCGGGGTGTCCCCGTGCCAGGAAATACATTGCAGACATGTCTTCGTCAGATCTCGCGCGGATCTTTAGACATTCGAGTCGATTTATTCCAGGCGGGAATGTTATCTGTTCAGCGGACTCTCGGCGCCCCTGGCCGCGGCTTGCGGCCGGGGCCTCCGGCGGAACAGTGCGCCGGGATTCTCCTGGATGGATAGAACCATGCCCGCGAGCAGGGAGACGCCATTCATAAAGTGGTATAGGAATTGGAAGGGGAGGACAGCCATGAAAAACGCAACCCCGCGCTCCTTCACGAAGAACCTGTAATACGATTCGTTGAGCGCGACCAGAACCAGAGCGAGTACGGCGGCCGCGAGAATCTCGAAATCGTGCGGAAGGTCCAGGATCAGGGCCGACAGAAGCATCCCGAAATATCCCGAATAGAATAGGTCTTCCCAATGGGAACGGCGGTTCTCCGGATGCCGCCGGAAGACGGCGGCAAGCACGATTCCAGCCGCGAGGCAGAGCGTGAAGAGCGCCAGGCCATTCGCGGCGGCCAGTGCGAGGGCGGAGAAGACGGCGGCCATCGGCCCCATCCAGCGGACAACCCTGGCGCCGTCCGCGGGCGGTTCCATCCACCAGGCATGGAGCAGCATTAGCACGAAGAGCAGCATGCCCACGAGGCTCGCGACGGGCAGCCGGACGGCCGCCAGCGCGAAGGCAAGCACCATCAGCCAGGCGACGGCCGTGCTGATGCGCTGGCGAATGGAAACGTTCAGGTCGTCGGGGATGATTCCCGTGCGCAGGATGAGCCGGCTCCACGGAATACCCCGGTAGAGCAGGTCGGTTTTTAACGCGCCCCACGCGGTCCAATGCTTCGAGTGCGTGCAGAGAATGGCTGGGTCGAGCAGTACGCGAAAGCCCAGCCGGTGGAGCCTGTAACCAAGCTCAATATCCTCGATGGTTGCTCCGCGATAACGCGCGTCGTAGCCGCCGGCGGCGAGAAAAACACTCTTTCGGATACCGCTGCAGCCGGCCCAGAAGGTCTGGGCCTCCGCCCGGCCGTGCTGGTGGAAAAAGTGGTGCGAGAGGTTCTTCCACTGCGAAACGAAATTCCGGGCACTTGGGTGCGTGTCGTAGGAGCCGAACACGGCGTCGATATCGGAGCGTTCCTCGAAGACACGGGCGATTCGCGCGACGGTTCCCGGATCGTCCTCGCCGCCAGGGTGTACGCGGACGTCGGCGTCAAGGAACATCAGCACTTCGCCAGCGGCCTGTGCGGCGCCCAAGCCACGCGCGGCCGCCGGCCCAAGGCGTCCGCTGGTGGAGAGAACGGTCACGCCGAAGCTTTCGGCGAGTTGCGCGCTTCCGTCGGTGGATCCGTCGTCCACGACGATGATCTCCCCTGGCTGCGTGGCGGATTGCTTCAGCGCGCGCAGGGTATCCGCCAAGGTGATGGCCCCGTTATAAACCGGGATAATCACCGAGATGGAGGAAGCATTCATTTGCTATGGAGCCGATGGATTGAGGGCGGCGTGCGTGTATGCCAAAAGTGCGCTATGAGCAGGATATCACCCGTTCCGCCGGCTGCGTTCCGCCGCCTCCGCCAGGGGTTCAGCTTCGTTTCACTTGCCGCGGCACCCTGGGCTGCGTGCGTTGCAAACCGGCCAGTTCTTCCTCGCTCACCACCCCGCCGGCCTCGTGATATTCCTCATCGGCGTTCACGTCCCAAACGGAGTATGATCCGCCGAGCAGGTTGCGGGCCGCTAGCATGGCGCTCAGCATCGAGTGATCCTGGTTGTTATACCGGTGCATCCCGTTACGCCCGGCGAACTGCAGGTTCGGAACTCCTTCCACGAATTCGCGGATGACCCCGAGCGAGGATTGATACTTGTCGTCGTAAACCGGATAGGCTTTGGGGACACGCACCACGCGCCCGTCGAACACCTTGGCGGGGTCGCCGAGCCCGATTTTCCCTGCCTCGCGTTTCGCCTGCTCGATCAGATCCTCATCGCTCCGGTTCCAGAGCGCATCGCCCTTGAAGCAGAAATACTCCATCCCCAGGCAGGTGGTGGACGGGTCGGGGACCATGAAAGGGCTCCAATTCTTGAAGTTCTGGATCCGCCCCACATCCACCGAGGGGTCGTGGATATAAATCCAGTTATCCGGGAACATTTGTTCCTCGCGGAACATCAGGGCCACGATCAGGAAATCCCGGTAGTTCAGGCTCTCCGCGGCTTCCAGCGCCTTCCGGGGGGGCGCCGGCGTGAGATGACGGAAGAAGTTACGGATGGGCATCGAGGAGATCAGGTTCTCCACCGGGAAGCTCCTGTCGCCGGAATGGACCGCGGTGATCCGCTTTCCGTCCCATTCGATGCGGTCGGCGGAGGCGCGCATGTGAACCGGGTTGCCCGCGGCTTCCACCAGATCGCGGGTACGCTCCCACATCAAGCCGGGGCCGAGGCGCGGATAGACGAATTCGTGGATGAGGGTCTTGATTACCTGGCCGTTGTTGCGCGCGGGAAGCAACTGGGAGAGCGCGTTGCGGAGAAGGGAGACCATATCCAGCCCCGCGATGCGCTGGGCCGCCCAATCCGAGCGAATCTCGGTGCAGGGCATTCCCCAGACCTTTTCGGTGTAGCTTTTGAAAAATAGCGAGTAGAGCCTGGTTCCGAAACGGTTGCTGATGTAAGTCTCGAAGTCGTCCTCGGGCAGGCGCTTGCGCACTTGCGCCAGGGCGTAGCTTCCCATGCACCGCGCGGATTCCAAAACGCCCAGATTCAGGAGGGCGTTCATGGGTTCGAGCGGGTACTTGAAGAATCGCTTCTTATAGTAAATCCGGGAGAGACGGGGCCGGGTAAGGAGATCGTCGCCCAGCACTTCGCGCCACATCTTCTCCACGAGAGAGACCTTGGTGAAAAAGCGATGGCCTCCGATATCGAAGAGGTAACCGTTATAGTTGACGGTTCGGGAGATGCCGCCCACCACGGAATCCTGCTCGAGGACTTCGCAGGAAGCGCCCGCGCGCGAGAGTTCCCAGGCGGCCGAGAGTCCGGCCGGGCCCGCGCCGATAATGGTGGCCAAGGGAGCTTTGCGATCGGCCGTTTCCGCCAACTTCATTTCTCCTTTACGGCCGCGCGGCCCGGGAAGGTTCGAGGGCGGCGCGTCCCAATCATCTCAATACCCTACCAGACTTTCGTCAGGCATACGCACCGGAAGGCGAACCCGCGGTTTGCCCATTCGGGCGGGTTTCGCGCGGCTGCTAGACTACAGGCTGATGAAGCCGAAGATTCTGATCTCCGCCGGGGAGGCGAGCGGTGAAATGTACGCCTCGCAACTGGTGGCGGCTTTGAAGCAGCGTTTTCCCGAGGCTTTGTTTTTTGGCTGTGCCGGCCCAAAAATGCGCGCGACGGGGGTCCGTGCCGTGGTGGAGGCGGAAGCGCTCTCGGTGGTTGGTCTGGTTGAGGTGGTTTGCCACATTCCACGCATCTATCTGGAGTTCCGGAAGCTGGCCGCGGCCGCCAAGCGGGAAAAGCCCGATATCGCCATTCTTACCGACAGCCCGGATTTCCACTTCCGCCTGGCGGCGAAATTGAAGCGAAGTGGCGTGCCCGTGGTGTATTACGTTGCTCCGCAGGTATGGGCCTGGCGGCGGGGGCGGACGCGCGCCATGCGCCGGCTTATTGATTTGCTGGTGTGCATTTTCCCTTTTGAGAAGGCGTTCTTCGAAGAGCGCGGCATCCGGACGCTCTATGCCGGCCATCCCCTCACGCGTATGTTCAAGCCATCGATGAGCCGCCAGGACTTTCGCGCGAGTCTGGGGCTTCGGGACGGTCTTCCGCTCGTCGGGCTGCTTCCGGGCAGCCGCGCGGGCGAATGGAAGCGGCACCTCCCGGTTTTGCTCGACGCCGCGGACCGGATGCGCCACGCGCCTCCCTCGGACGGCCGGACGCCGCAATTCGCGCTCGGCGTACCCGAAGCAGGCATGCCCTGGCCTCCTTCCCCGGAAGCCGCCACGCGCGGTCCGGCGGCGGATGAGGCCGAGAAAACGAGGAAACGCATTAGCGCGGCATCCATCAAAACAGTTGTAGGCAAAACGTGGGATCTGGTGTCGCACGCGGATCTTTTGCTGACCGCGAGCGGTACCGTTACCATGGAGGCGGCCCTGGCGGTGACCCCCATGGTGACGTTCTATAAGGTGTCGCCGTGGAGTTGGAAGCTCGGGCGGCGGCTGGTGAAGGTTCCCTATCTCACGATGGTGAATCTGGTGGCGGGCGAACTGGTTGTGCCCGAGTTGATGCAGGATGCCGCAACGGGCGCCGCTCTGGCCGAGGCCGCCGGGAAGCTTCTGCGCGATCCGGAAGCCGCGGAGAAGATGAGAGAAGATCTTAGACGGGTGCGGCAATTGCTTTCGAGCGACGCCAACCCGATCGAGCGCGCCGCGGATGCGATTGCCGCGATGATCGGAGCGGACGCGGCGTAAAGGGTTCCATTGCAATAGAGTTTCGGGAAGATTCGTTCCCGGTGTGACGCGAGGAAGAATCAACGATGAGCAGGGTAAGTTTTTCAGCGGCGCTTCCAGCGCGAACGCGGCGCGCGGCGATGCTGGCGATTTGGACGGTGGCGCTGGCCGCCGGAGCATGGGCACAAGCCGCCCAGCGTGCCGATATCGATGTGACGAGCTACGATATCGCGGCTTCCATTGACCCGTCGATGCAGAATCTTACCTCGACCGCGAAAGTCGCTTTCACCCTCAAGAGTCCCTATGCCACCTCCATTTCTTTCGAATTGAACAATGCGCTGGCGGTGAGCCGCGTCACGGACATGGCCGGCAACGCGCTCGATGTGGAT